>NZ_WNXF01000007.1:0-180819 GCF_010993675.1 Modicisalibacter sp. 'Wilcox' | reverse complement strand
CCTCCACCCCGGCAAGTCTTCTCCATACTGCCCGTGTTGGGTCATTTCCAACATACAAGCGACTTCAGTCGCGATGAGCGCACCACCGAGGCACCGCTGTCGGGGATGAATCCCCTCCCACAAGCTCCCTTCAGGGCGGGAATCCCCCTTTTCGGCAGGCGTCTCCGGCAGGCGTCTCCGGCAGGCCGGTCAGCCTGGATTACTACCCTCCAGTCAGCCGGCGGGGCCTTTCCGTGAACAACCTGATGGGTTTACACAGCTAGAACTGCTGCAGGGTATTGCGGTAATCCAGGTAGTCCCGTCGGCGGGCCTTGAAGCGGCCGGCCATGGCGAAGTCGCCGGCCCGGCGGGCGTCCTCCTCGGCGATGTCGAGCTGCTTGATCGCCCGGTCGATGTGGCCGGTGAGCTGCAGTTCCTCGGCGCGCGCCAGCATGCCCCACAGCGAATGTCCGCTGCGTCCCGCCGCCGCCGCCAGCAGGTCGAAGACCCGGGGGGTCTCGGGGTACTGCCGGCTCATGTCGCGCAGTCGCTCGAAGGCGGCGGCGGGATCGTCCTGCAGCTGAATCCGGGCCTTCACCAGCTGTGCCGGGTAGTAGTCCGGCATCAGCTGCAGCAGGCGATCGGCTCGGCTTGCCGCGGCGGCGAGGTCCCCTGCCGCCAGGGCGACCTCGGCGGCGGTCGCCGGGATCAGCGCCAGGTCCGGCCACTGCTCGGCCAGGCTGTCGAGTTGCCTGAGTGCCTGAGTGGTCCGGTGGTCGGCGGCTTCGGTCAGCGCCTTCAGGTAGCGCTGCGCGTCGGGCGGCGCCTTGCCCTCGCGAAGCCGGGCCATGGCTTGGCCCGGGTCGTCGGCGTACAGCGCCAGCAGGGCGCGGGCGCGGATCATCGCGTAGCGCGGGTCGTCGTCGGTTGCCGGCGGGCTGGGCAGCTGGTCGGCGCGAGCCTGGGTATCGCTGATCCGTGACTGGGTCACCGGGTGGGTGAGCAGGAACTCCGGCGGGTTGCCGCCCTGCAGGCTGGTCAGGCGCTGCATGGCGCGAAACATGGCGGGCATGGCCTGGGGGTCGAAGCCGGCGTCGGCCATGGCCTGCAGGCCGACGCGGTCGGCTTCCTGCTCGAAGCGCCGCGAATAGGCCAGCTGGTCCTGGATGAAGGCCGCTTGGGAGCCGGCCATGGCGGCCATGCCGGCATTGCCGGCGCCGCCGGCGGCCAGCACCATGCCGGCCAGCATCGCCGCCAGGGTCGGCAGCTGGGTTTCCTCCGCGCGTGCCTTGCGTCGGGCGAAGTGGTCCTGCCCCAGGTGGCCGAGCTCGTGGGCGAGCACCGAGGCGAAGGCGTCCTCGCTGTCGGCAAAGGCGAACAGTCCCTGGTTGACGCCGATCACGCCGCCGGGCACGGCGAAGGCGTTGAGCAGGCGGCTGTCCACCAGGGTGACGGTCCAGTCAAGGTTGCCGACGTGGCTGTAGGGCAGTAGGCGGGCGACCAGCGAGGCCACGTAGGTGCGGGTGATCGGGTCCTGCCAGGTCCGGGTCTGGGCGCGGAACTGGCGCAGCCAGGCGCGTCCCAGCCGGTACGCTTCGTCGCGGGAGACCCCGGCGCCGCTGTCGCCCAGCGTCGGCAGGGCGGCATCGCCGGAGGGCGCGGCCATGGCGGCCGGCAGCGGCGAGGCCAGCAGGGCCGTCAGCAGGGTGGTCGTCAAGAGCCGCAACATGGCGCTCCTCGTCGTTGATGGGCACCCTGGCTCGGACATTGATTCACCGTACAAAGTGCCGTTAAATCGAGGCGTTTTCGACCATTCTCACGGGAGGCGGCATGGGCCTGCAACCGAATGACGAGCTGGACGCGCGAGGCCTGAGCTGCCCGCTGCCCTTGCTGAAGGCCAAGCAGGCGCTGTCGCGCCTGGCATCCGGCCAGACGCTTTACGTGAGGGCGACCGATCCGGGCTCCTGGCGGGACTTCGAGGCGTTCGCCGCCCAGGGCGCCCACGAGCTGCTGGCGCGCGAGACACACGGCGACGAGTATCACTACTGGATTCGCAAGGGCGGTAGCGGGGCATGACCATGAAGGCCGTCTTCAAGACCTGGTTCGAGCGCTACTTCTCCGACGAGGAGGCGATCGTCCTGCTGCTGGTGCTGGTGCTGGGCTTCGCGGCGGTGATCTGGCTGGGCAAGATGCTGGCGCCGTTCTTCACCGCCCTGATCCTGGCCTTCATGCTGCAGGGCGTGGTCGGCTGGCTGGAGCGTCACGGCCTGCCGCGGCTGCTGTCGGTGCTGGTGGTGTTCCTGGTGTTCCTCGGCATGCTGCTGGCCCTGGCGCTGATCGTCATGCCGCTGGTGTGGAACCAGCTGGTGGACCTGGTGCAGGAGACGCCACGCATGTTCACCAGCGTCCAGGCCTGGCTCGAGCACATGCAGACCCGCTATCCGACGGTCATCACCCCGGCGCAGATCGACAGCTGGGTGGCTACCGCCGGGCGCGAGGCGACCCAGCTGGGCCAGCGGGCGCTGACGCTGTCGCTGGCCTCGCTAGGCAACGTGCTGAGCCTGATCATCTATCTGGTGCTGGTGCCGATCCTGGTGTTCTTCCTGCTCAAGGATCGCGAGTCGCTGACCCGCTTCACCCTCTCCCTGCTGCCGCAGAAACGCACCCTGATGACCCGCATCTGGTACGAGATGGACGACCAGATCGCCAACTACATCCGCGGCAAGGCGATCGAGATCGCCATCGTCGGCGGCACCGCCTTCGTCACCTTCTGGTTCTTCGGGCTGCCCTATTCGGCACTGCTGGGGCTGATCGTCGGGCTTTCCGTGCTGGTGCCCTATATCGGCGCGGCGGTGGCCACGGTGCCGGTGGCGGCGGTGGCCGGCTTCCACTTCGGGCTGGGCGAGCAGTTCGTCTACGTGGTGGTCGCCTACGGCGTGCTGCAGGCGCTGGACGGCAACGTGCTGGTGCCGATCCTGTTCTCCGAGGCGGTCAACCTGCACCCGGTGTCGATCATCCTGGCGGTACTGTTCTTCGGCGGGATCTGGGGCTTCTGGGGCGTGTTCTTCGCGATTCCGCTGGCCACCCTGCTCAAGGCGCTGGTGCAGGCCTGGCCCCGCAGCGTGGCGAAGCGGGACCAGCCGTTGCCGCAGGTCGACCTTCAGGACTGAGCGTGGAGCTCCCGGGCCGCGTCGAGCACCTCGGCGACGTGGCCCGGCACCTTGACCTTGCGCCACTCCCGGGCCAGCCTGCCCTCGGTGTCGATCAGGAAGGTACTGCGTTCGATGCCCAGGTGTTCCTTGCCGTAGAGCTTCTTGAGCTTGATGACATCGAACAGGCGGCACAGCGACTCGTCCTTGTCGGCGATCAGCTCGAAATTGAAGCCCTGCTTGGCCTTGAAGTTCTCGTGGGCGCGCAGGCCGTCGCGGGAGACGCCGAGGATCACCGTGTTGGCGGCGTCGAAATCGGCCTTGTGATCGCGGAAGTCGCCGCCCTCGGTGGTGCAGCCGGGGGTGTGGTCCTTGGGATAGAAATAGATCACCACCTGCCTGCCGCGCAGCTCGGAGAGGGTGACGGTGGTGTCGTTGGTGGCCTGGGCGGTGAAATCGGGAACCGGTTGGCCGGGACTGACGCTCATGATGGACTCCTCGGGTGGCGGGACGAGACTCCGCGATTACACGCAAGCCGCGCTCGGCTGTAAAGCCCCCGCCACTCGGTGGATTGACGCCGGTGGCGCTTGACCTGTACAGGCCTCGAGCGCCTGAGTACCATTTGGCCTCTGGACCGGGTATCGATCACGATGGTTTCGCCGGCCCGGTAGCCGCTACCGGACGGGCCGATCAACAGGAGAGCACTGCAGGATGATCACAGGCAGCATTGTCGCGCTGGCGACCCCCATGAAAGCGTCCGGCGAGATCGATTGGGAGGCGCTGCGTCGCCTGGTGAGCTTCCATCTCGACAATGGCACCGATGCCATCGTCGCCGCCGGCACCACCGGCGAGCCCACCACCATGTCGTTCGCCGAGCATTTCGACGTCATTCGCACCGTTGTCGAGGAAGTTCGCGGCCGCATTCCGGTCATCGCCGGCACCGGTGCCAACGCCACCTCCGAAGCCGTCGAGCTGGCGCGCTACGCCAAGGAAGTGGGTGCCGACTATTGCCTGTCGGTCTGCCCCTACTACAACAAGCCCACCCAGGAAGGGCTCTACCAGCACTTCAAGGCCGTTGCCGAAGGCGGCGACCTGCCGGTCATCCTCTACAACGTGCCGGGGCGCACCTGCTCGGATCTCTACAACGAGACCGTCTTCCGGCTCGCCGAACTGGACAACATCGTCGGCCTCAAGGACGCCACCGGCAACCTGGAGCGCGCCGAGGAACTGATCGAGCGGCTCAAGGGCACCGGCTTCGCGCTGTATTCCGGCGACGACCCGACCGCCTGCGACTTCATGCTGATGGGGGGACACGGCGACATCTCGGTGACCGCCAATGTCGCGCCGCATGCCATGCACGAGCTGTGCGAGGCGGCGGTTTCCGGCGATACCGAGCGGGCCCACCAGATCAACACGCGCCTGATGCCGCTGCACACGGCGCTGGGCGTCGAGGCCAATCCCATTCCGGTCAAGTGGTCGTTGAACCGCATGGGGTATGCCGACAAGGGCATTCGTCTGCCGCTGACCTGGCTGTCCGAGAAGTACCATTCCACCGTGGGCGAGGCGCTGCAGCTCGCCGGCGTCCTCGATGATTGAGTCGTGCCCGGCCCCACGCAATACAAGGTAGAAGCATGAAACCCGTCTTCAAATGGATGCCGCTGGCCGTTGCCGTCGGCGTGATCGTCAGCGGTTGCGGCGGTGACGGCTACTACTACGACCGCAACGACGAGTATCGCAGCGCCGAGATGGTGCCCCCGCTCGAGCTGCCGGACAGCCGACCCGCCGGGCGCTACCAGGACGCCATGCCGGTGCCTGACGTCAGCAACGACTTCGCCGCCGACGGCGAGTTCGAGGCGCCGCGGCCACGGCCGCTGGCCGGCGGCGAGGAGGACGACGCCCCCTACGTCCAGCTGCGCCAGGCGGGCAACGACCGCTGGCTGCTGGTCAACGCGGCACCGGGCGGCGTCTGGCCGCAGCTGCAGCGCTTCGTCCAGACCCGCGGGCTGACGGCCACCACCCAGGACGCCTCGCGGGGGCTGATCGTCACGCCCCAGGCCGAGCTGAGCGTGCGCCAGGGGCTGCGCGAGGCGACCAGCGAAGTGCGCTGCAGCGGCCCGGCGTCCCAGGCCGGTCAGTGCCTGACCGCGCTCAAGGGCTATCTGGATGCCTCCGGCGCCGACACCCAGGGGGTCTCGCTGGCCGCCCAGCAGATCGGCCAGGAAAAGCGTGTGCGCCTGCAGAACGCCGGCGGCCAGTGGCAGCTGGTGCTGGCGCTGCCGCAGGATCGCGCCTGGTCGGAGCTGCAGTATCAGCTCGAGAACAACTTCACCGGCGACGGACGGCGTCTCGTCGACCAGAACCGCAGCGCCGGCGAGCTGCTGATCGACTACCGCTCGAGCGCCGATGACGGCGGCTGGTTCGACTGGTTCGGCAGTGACGCGCCGCAGCGCTATCGCCTGTCGCTGAGCGATGCCGGCGCCGGCCGTACCGTGGTCAGGATCGCCCGCGCCGACGGCAAGACGGTGGGCGAGCGCGAGGCCCGCGAGGTGCTCGACGCCGTGGCCGCCACCCTGCGCTGATGACGGCGGACGCCACGCCGGTCCCGCCTGCCGGACGCCGATTGCGCTTCGCCTCGCTGGGCAGCGGCAGCAAGGGCAACGCCACCCTGGTCAGCGACGGCGAGACCCACGTGCTGGTCGACTGCGGCTTCGGCCTGCGCGAGACCGAGCGGCGCCTGGCGCGTTTCGGGCTGCATCCGCGCCAGCTCGCGGCGGTGCTGGTCACCCACGAGCACGGCGACCATATCCGCGGGGTGGGGCCGCTGGCGCGGCGTCACCACCTGCCGGTGTATCTCAGCGCCGGCACCTGGCTGTCGCGGCGGCTCGGCGAAGTGCCGCGACACACCCTGATCACGCCCCAGGCGCGCTTCGCCATCGCCGGCCTCGAGATCGACCCGGTGACCGTGCCCCACGATGCCCGCGAGCCGGTGCAGTTCCGCTTTCACGCCCATCGGCGCTCGTTGGGCATCCTGACCGACCTGGGGCATCCCAGCGAGCACGTGATCGAGCGCTTCCGCGGCTGCGACGCCCTGGTGCTGGAATGCAACCATGACCCACGCCTGCTCGCCGACGGGCCCTATCCGCCGAGCCTCAAGCGACGGGTCGGCGGCGACTGGGGGCACCTGGCCAACGCCCAGGCGAGCCGCCTGCTCGGGCGGCTGGGGCTGGACCGGCTGCAGCACATCGTCTGCTCTCACCTGTCGGAGCAGAACAACCGTCCCGAGCTGGCCCGGGACGCGCTGGAGCCGCTGCTCGACGGCGACACGGGGCGGCTGACCGTGGCCGCCCAGGCGCATGGTTTCGACTGGCGGGACGTGGCATGAACGGTATCCTTCGGGGGACCGGGCCGTGTAACGCTGCCAACGGATCGGCGGGGCGTCGCGACTGACGCCCCGCCCTGGTTTTTCGCCTCACTTCGGAGGGTCTTCCCCCATGGAAAAACGCGACGAGCTCTACGCCGGCAAGGCCAAGTCGGTCTACCGGACCGACGACCCCGACCGCCTGATCCTGCATTTCCGCGACGACACCAGCGCCTTCGACGGCGAGCGCATGGAGTCGCTGGCACGCAAGGGGCTGGTCAACAACAAGTTCAATGCCTTCATCATGGGCAAGCTGGCCGAGGCCGGCGTTCCCACCCACTTCGACGGCCTGGTCTCCGATACCGAGTGCGTGGTCAAGAAGCTCGACATGATCCCCGTCGAGTGCGTGGTGCGCAATCGCGCCGCCGGCAGCCTGGTGCGCCGCCTCGGCGTGGAGGAGGGCATCGAGCTCGATCCGCCCACCTTCGAACTGTTCCTCAAGAACGACGCCCAGCACGACCCGATGATCAACGAGTCGCTGGCCATCACCTTCGGCTGGGCCACGGCGGCACAGCTGGCGCGGATGAAGGAGCTGACCTTCAAGGTCAACGAAGTGCTCAAGCAGCTGTTCCTCGACGGCGGCATGCTGCTGGTCGACTACAAGCTGGAGTTCGGCCTGTTCCACGGCGAGATCGTGCTGGGCGACGAGTTCTCCCCCGACGGCTGCCGCCTGTGGGACGCCGAGACCCTCGAGAAGATGGACAAGGACCGCTTCCGTCAGGGGCTGGGCGGCGTGATCGAGGCCTACGAGGAAGTCGGCCGCCGGCTGGGCATCGCCTTCGACTGATTCCGGGGAGAGCGCCGGCGGCTCAGGGACGCGGCGTGGCCAGCGGCACGATCTCGAGCACCTCGAGGGCCACGCCGCCGCCGTCCGCGTCGGCGACGGCCCGGAAGCGCACGTCGACGTCGCGCAGCGGGACGCCGTAGCGTCGCGCCTCGGCGCCGCGACGGTAGGCGGGACGGGGGTCCTGGGCGAGCACCTGGGCGATCAGCCGGTGCAGCGACTCGCCATCGGCGCGCTCGGCCAGCTGGCCGGCGGCACGGTCGCTGAAGCGCACCGGCAGCCGGACGGGCGGGGCCGGGGCGAACCCGGCGCGTGCCGCGGGCGGCGATTCGGCCCAGGGCAGGTAGGGCTTGATGTCGAGCACCGGGGTGCCGTCGACCAGGTCGTGACCGCGCAGGTGCAGGCAGACCCCGTTGCGGGTGTCGATGCCGGCGAGCTCGACCAGCGACAGCCCCAGCCGGTTGGGGCGGTGCGTGCTGCGGGTGGCGAACACCCCGATGCGGGCGTTGCCGCCCAGTCGCGGCGGCCGCACCAGCGGCGTCCAGCGCTCGGGGCTGCGGTGGAAGAGGAAGGTCAGCCACAGATGACTGACGTCTTCCAGGCCGCGTACCGTCAGCGGGTCGTCGAACGGCGCCAGCAGCTCGAGCCGGCCGCGGGCCTCCGGCGCCAGCCCCGGCTGGCGGGGGATGCCGAACTTGTCGGGGTAGTCGCTGACGATGCGGCCGATGGGCGTCAGGGTGAAGGCCTCGGGCGGAGCGGGATCATGATCGTGCATGGCGCCATTATGCCCGCTGTCGCGCCCGGCGACGAGCGAGGCGTGGCCGGGCACAATGGGGCCGGTGATGAATGAAGTCGACGGACACAGGCCGGCGAGGAGCAAGCCATGGATGAACGGATTCGTTTTCGCGAGGCCTTGCCCCGCGACGCGGCGGACCAGGCCGAGGTCTTCCATCATGCCGTGATGCAGGGGGCCGCCGGTCGTTACACGCTGGTCCAGCGCGAGGCCTGGGTCAGCGCGCTGCCCCGCGAGGCCAGTGCCTGGTCGGCGCGGCAGGCGCTGTACGCCACCCTGGTCGCCGAATGCGACGGGCGCTGCGTGGGGTTCTGCGAGCTCGATGTCGCGGAAGGGCGGATCGTGACGCTCTATGTCTGGCCGTCGCTGGCGCGTCGCGGCATCGGCGCACGCCTGCTGGAACTCGGGGAAAGCCTGCTGCGCGAGCGCGGCCTGAGCCGGGTGACCATCGAGGCCAGCCTGGTGCTGGCCGACGGCCTGGCGCGCCGCGGCTGGCGGCGCCTGGGTGACGAATGGGTCGAGCGCCAGGGCGAGTCACTGCCGCGGGTGCGCATGGATCGCGAACTCGACGCGGCGCCGGCCGGGCCGCGTCGGGGGGTGTCCTAGCGGCTCTCGACGTGCTCGACGCGCATCGACAGGTCGATGGCCTTGACGTCCTTGGTCAGCGCGCCGATCGAGATGCAGTCGACGCCGGTGGCGGCGATCGCCTCGAGGGTGGTGTCGCTGACGTTGCCCGAGGCTTCCAGCGTCGCCTTGCCGGCGGTGCGCGCCACCGCCTCGCGCAGGTCATCGAGCGAGAAGTTGTCGAGCATCACCACGTCGGCACCGGCCGTCAGTGCCTGGTCCAGCTCCTCGAGATTCTCCACTTCCACTTCCACCGGCAGGTCACGGGCGATGCTGCGCGCCTCGCGCACCGCCGCGGCGATGCCGCCGCAGGCGGCGATATGATTCTCCTTGATCAGAAAGGCGTCGTAGAGCCCGATGCGGTGGTTGTGACAGCCGCCGCAGGTCACGGCGTACTTCTGGGCCAGGCGCAGTCCCGGCAGGGTCTTGCGGGTATCCAGCAGGCGCACGCCGGTGTCGGCGACCCGGTCGGCATAGGCCCGGGCGCGGGTGGCGGTGCCGGACAGCGTCTGCAGCAGGTTGAGCGCCGCGCGCTCGCCGGTCATCAGGCTGCGGGCGGGGCCTTCCAGCTCGACGAACACCTGATCGGGCGCGAGCCGGTCGCCGTCGGCGGCGTGCCAGGTGAGATTGACCCGGGGGTCGAGCCGGCGATACAGCTCGTCGACCCAGGCCACACCGCACAGCACGGCCGCCTCGCGGGTGATCACCCGCGCGCGAGCCCACTGGCGCTCGGGAATCAGTTGCGCCGTGATGTCGCCGGGACCGACGTCCTCGGCGAGCAGGCGGGCGGTGCTGGTGCGGATCTCCTCGGCGAGGGCCTCATGGTAGTGCATGGCTGTCCTTGCTAGTGATAGGCGACAATGCCGTCATTATAGGGAAAGCCCATCCGATACGGCAGGGGAGACGCGCGTGAGAATCGAGAATGGCTGGCTGGTGCCGGCGCGGCAGGTGGTGTCGCCCAATGCCAACGAGCGGCCGGCGGGGGAAATCTCGGCCTTGGTGCTGCATTCCATCAGCCTGCCGCCCGGCGAGTTCGGCGGCGATGCCATCGAGCGGCTGTTCACCAACACCCTGGACCCGGCGGGCGACCCCTTCTTCGCCACCATCGCCGGCCTGCGGGTGTCGGCGCACCTGCTGATCCGCCGTGACGGCGAGTGCGTACAGTTCGTGCCCTTCACGCGGCGGGCCTGGCATGCCGGGCGCTCGCGCTGGTTCGACGGCGAACGCGAGCGTGTCGAGCTCAACGACTTCAGCATCGGCATCGAGCTGGAAGGTGACGAAATCACCCCCTATCGGGAGCGCCAGTACCGCTGCCTCGCCGAGGTGACCCGCGCTCTGCTGGCCGTCTATCCGGCCCTGGATGCGCGGCGCATCACCAGTCATGCGCGCATCGCGCCGCTGCGCAAGAGCGATCCGGGGCCGGCGTTCGACTGGGCCTATTTCCGCCAATGCCTGGCGTCGCCCCGGCCGACCTTGCGGTAGCTGCACTACACGGCAGCCGCGGTGATGACGACTGTCATGGAAGTGGCTAATATTGCAGCGCAATGAAGACTTTGGAAAAGATTTCCAGGTTAAGCTCAATTGGCAGATTGCAGTGTTTGCGGTATCTTCGAACCCAGAATCTGTCACTTTCGCATGCGTGTCTGTAGTTTCATTACACCGCGAAGGACACGGAGACACGACCCGCAGAAGGTCGGCCCGCACTGAAGAGCGCTACATGCCCCGATGCTGTGATCCAGCGGGAGGGCAGACCGACACCCTATCTTCATTCGGAGAGACGTCTATGAGTCTGGAGGCAAGAGAAGATATCGATCCGACCGAAACCCTGGAATGGCTGGAATCCTTGGAATCGGTCCTGGATCGAGAGGGCGAAGAGCGCGCCCAGTACCTGATGAGCCGGCTGGCCGATCGATTCCGTCGCGACGGTCGTCAGGTGCCCTTCTCGGTGACGACGCCCCATCGCAACACGATCCCCGTGCACCGTGAGGCACGCATGCCGGGCGATCTGTTCATGGAGCGCAAGATCCGTTCGCTGGTCCGCTGGAACATGGCGGCGCAGGTCATCCGGGCCAACAAGAAGCACAAGGGACTGGGTGGCCACCTGGCCAGCTACATGTCCAGTGCCACGCTCTATGAAGTCGGCTTCAACCACTTCTTCCGTGCCCCGCAGGGCGACTTCAAGGGCGATCTGATCTATATCCAGGGCCACGTGTCTCCGGGCATCTACGCGCGCTCCTTCCTGGAGGGCCGGCTGACCGAGGAGCAGATGGACAACTTCCGTCAGGAAGTCGACGGCAATGGCCTGTCCTCCTATCCGCACCCCTGGCTGATGCCGGACTACTGGCAGTTCCCGACCGTGTCGATGGGCCTGGGGCCGATCACCGCGATCTACCAGGCCCACGTCATGAAGTACCTCGATTCGCGCGGCCTGCAGCCGATGCAGGATCGCAAGGTCTGGGCCTTCCTCGGCGACGGCGAGTGCGACGAGCCGGAATCGCTGGGCGCGCTGCACCTGGCCAGCCGCGAGAAGCTCGACAACCTGATCTTCGTGGTCAACTGCAACCTGCAGCGTCTCGATGGCCCGGTGCGTGGCAACTCGCGGATCATGGATGAGCTGGAGGGCGTATTCCGCGGCGCCGGCTGGAATGTCCTCAAGGTGGTCTGGGGCCGTTTCTGGGACCCGCTGTTCGAGCAGGATTCCAAGGGCGTGCTGCAGAAGCTGATGGACGAGACCGTCGACGGCGAATACCAGAACTACAAGGCCAACGGCGGCGCCTATACCCGGGAGCACTTCTTCGGCAAGTATCCCGAGACCGCCAAGATGGTCGAGAACATGTCCGACGAGGACATCTGGAAGCTCAACCGTGGGGGGCACGACCCCTACAAGGTGTATGCGGCCTATCAGGAGGCGGTCAGCAACGCCAACGGCAAGCCGACGGTAATCCTGGCGCATACCGTCAAGGGCTATGGCATGGGCGGTGGCTCCGGTGAAGCCGACATGGAAGCGCACCAGATCAAGTCGATGGATACCGAGGCGCTCAAGAAGTTCCGCGACCGCTTCGCCATCCCGGTCTCCGACGAGCAGCTCGACAGCGGCGTCATGCCGTACTACAAGCCGTCGGAAGACAGCCCGGAAATCAAGTACCTGCACATGCGTCGCGAGCAGCTCGGCGGCTATCTGCCGGCGCGCAAGCACGACTTCGAGAGCATCGAGATTCCGGGGCTGGACGACAAGACCTTCGCCGCCCAGATCAAGGGCTCCGGGGATCGCGAGGTCTCCACCACCATGTCGTTCGTGCGCATCCTCAACGGCCTGGTCAAGAACAAGGCCTTCGGCAAGCAGGTGGTGCCGATCATCCCCGACGAGGCGCGGACCTTCGGCATGGAGGGCATGTTCCGTCAGCTCGGCATCTATACCTCCGAAGGGCAGAAGTACGAGCCCATGGATTCCGGCCAGATCATGTACTACCGCGAGGACAAGGCCGGGCAGATCCTCGAGGAAGGCATCACCGAGGCGGGCGCCATGTCGGCGTGGATCGCCGCGGCGACCTCCTACTCCAACCACCACATGCCGCTGCTGCCGTTCTATATCTACTACTCGATGTTCGGCTTCCAGCGCATCGGTGACCTGGCGTGGCTGGCCGGCGACATGCAGGCCCGCGGCTTCCTGGTCGGCGGCACCGCCGGGCGCACGCCGCTCAACGGCGAAGGTCTGCAGCACCAGGACGGTCACAGCCACATCCAGGCCTCGACCATTCCCAACTGCCGCAGCTACGACCCGACCTACTCCTACGAGCTGGCGGTGATCGTTCAGGACGGTCTGAAGCGGATGTACCAGGACAAGGAAAACTGCTTCTACTACCTGACCGTGATGAACGAGAACTACGAGCATCCGGAAATGCCCGAAGGTGTCGAGAATGACATCATCAAGGGCATGTACCTGCTGCGCGAGGTCTCGGGCAAGAAGGACAAGGCCCATGTCCAGCTGATGGGCTCCGGCACCATCCTGCGCGAGGTCGAGGCGGCCGCCGAGATCCTCAAGGAGGAGTACGGCATCGGCGCCGACATCTGGAGCGTGCCGAGCTTCAACGAGCTGCGTCGCGAGGCGCTGGAGATCGACCGTCAGGCCTTCCTCAAGCCCGAAGAGGAGCCGGCCAAGCCGCACGTCACGGCGTGCCTGGAAGGCCGCAAGGGGCCGGTCATCGCCTCGACCGACTACATGAAGCTCTATGCCGACCAGGTTCGCGCCTGGGTGCCGACCGACTATCACGTGCTCGGTACCGACGGCTTCGGCCGTTCGGATACCCGCGAGAAGCTGCGCCACTTCTTCGAGGTCGACCGCCACTTCGTCACCGTGGTCGCCCTCAAGGCGCTGGCCGATCGCGGCGAGCTCGACCGCAAGGTCGTGGCCGATGCCATCAAGAAGCACGGCATCGATCCGAACAAGCCCAGCCCGCTGGTCTCCTGAGACCGTTCACGGCTGATCTGACGCCGGACGGGCTACGCTGAAGGACACGTGGCCCGTCCGCGCCGAGCACGATTTGGAAGGAGCGCGACCTTGAGTAGCGAAATCATCAAAGTTCCCGATATCGGCGGCAGCGAAGACGTCGAGATCATCGAGGTGGCCGTGTCCGAGGGCGATGTCATCGCCCCCGAGGACACCATGATCACGCTGGAGTCCGACAAGGCCAGCATGGACGTCCCCGCGCCCAAGGGCGGCAAGGTCGTCAAAGTGCTGGTCAAGGAAGGCGATACCGTCTCCGAGGGCGACGACATCCTCGAGCTGGAAGCCGAGGGTGGCGGCAGTGACGAGTCCGCCGAGGAGTCGGCACCGGCCGAGGACGCCCCGAAGGCCGAGGACAAGCCGGCCGAGAAGAGCGAGAAGGGCGGCGGCCAGGCCGCGAAGAAGTCCACGGGCGGCGGCAAGCGCACGGTGGAGGTCAAGGTCCCCGACATCGGCGGCAGCGAGAACGTCGAGATCATCGAGGTGGCCGTGGCCGAGGGCGACAGCGTCAATGCCGAGGACGCGCTGATCACCCTGGAGTCCGACAAGGCCTCCATGGACGTGCCCAGCCCGCATACCGGCAAGCTGGTGTCGCTGGCGGTCAAGGAAGGCGACACCGTCTCCGAGGGCGACCTGATCGGCACCATGGAGATCGAGGGCGAGGGCGGCGATGAGGCCGAGTCCACCCCGGCCGATGACGAGTCGGCGCAGGCCGACGAGAGCGCCGAGGCGGAAGCGCCGCAGGGCGACGACGCCGAGGAAGCATCGGGCGAGCCCGAGCGCAAGGAGATCCGCGTCCCCGACATCGGCGGCAGCGAGAACGTCGAGATCATCGAGGTCGCGGTGTCGGCCGGCGATGCGATCGACGAGGAAGACCCGCTGATCACCCTGGAGTCCGACAAGGCCTCCATGGACGTGCCCAGCCCCTACAAGGGCACGCTGGTCGAGATCAGCGTCAAGGTGGGCGATACCGTCTCCGAGGGTGACCTGATCGGTTACATCGAGGTGGCGGGTGCCAAGCCCAAGCCGAAGAAGACCGAGGCCTCCAAGAGCGGCAGCAAGCCCGCGGCCCAGGCCGAGAAGCCGGCGGCGGCCCCTGCCGGTTCGCCGAGCCCCGAGGCCCAGGTGGCCAACGAGCCGCCGCGCGACGGCAAGCTGGTTCACGCCGGCCCGGCGGTGCGCATGCTGGCCCGCGAGCTGGGCGTCGACCTGGCGCAGGTCAAGCCCTCCGGGCCCAAGGAACGCGTGCTCAAGGAGGACGTGCACACCTACGTCAAGCAGGTGATGAGCCAGAAGTCGGCGGGCGGCGCACCCGCGGCGGCCGCGCCGGCGGCCGGGGGCTCGGGCATTCCGCCGATCCCCGATCAGGACTTCAGCCAGTTCGGCGAGATCGAAGAGAAGCCGATGGGCCGCCTGATGAAGATGGGCGCCACCAATCTGCACCGCAGCTGGGTCAACCTGCCGCACGTCACCCAGTTCGACGAGGCCGACATCACCGAGCTGGAAGCCTTCCGCAAGTCGATGAAGGCCGAGGCCGAGGCACAGGGTGCCAAGCTCACGCCGCTGCCGTTCCTGATCAAGGCGGCCGCCTTCGCGCTGCGCAAGTTCCCGCAGTTCAACGTCAGCCTGAAGAGCGACGGCGAGACGGTGGTGTGGAAGAAGTACGTCCACATCGGCATCGCCGTCGACACCCCGGACGGCCTGATGGTCCCGGTGATCCGCGACGCCGACAGGAAGTCGCTGGTCGACCTGGCCAAGGAGTCCGTGGAGCTGGCCAAGAAGGCGCAGTCGAAGAAGCTCAAGCGCGAGGAGATGACCGGCGGCTGCTTCACCATCTCGAGCCTCGGCTCGATCGGTGGCACGGCGTTCACGCCGATCGTCAACGCGCCGGAAGTGGCGATTCTCGGCGTCTCCAAGTCGCAGATGAAACCGGTCTGGGACGGTCAGGCCTTCCAGCCGCGGCTGATGATGCCGCTGTCGCTGTCCTACGACCACCGGGCGGTCAACGGGGCCGACGCGGCGCGCTTCACCGCGTTCCTCGGCCAGGTGCTCACGGATATCCGTCGCCTGCTGCTGTAACGCCCGACCGTCGGCCTTTCACGGCCAACGTCAACGACGGCGGCCCGAGCGATCGGGCCGCCGTTTTTTTGTCCGTGTGCGGCGGTTCAGTGTCGCCGGGCGCTTGGTTATGCTGGGGGTATCTTCACCGACCGCACGGAGCCCTGCCATGGCGCTGCCCGACGCCTTTCTGCCCCTGATGGACCTTCCCTCGTCGCTGCAGGAGCGCCTGCAACAGATCGAGACGCGCTGCCGGGACGCCCTCGTGCAGGCCGACGAGCGGGCCGGCCGGGAGGAGATGGACCCGCCCGGCGAGGCCTGGGCGGCGCTGTCCGAGTCGCGCCGCGCGGCGCTGGCGCGGGTGCTGGCCGTGTCCGACTTCGCCGCCGACGTGCTGGTTCGGCATCCGGGCTGGCTGGCGCAGCTGGATGCCGACGCCGAGCTCGATGCCGCGCCCGACCGGGCGACCCTCGACGGCTGGCTGGCAGATGCGCTGGACGGGGTCGACAGCGAGGAGCAGCTGCACGCCGCACTGCGCCGGTTCCGCAACGCCCGCCTGCTGGGCATCGTCTGGCGGGATCTGGCGCGCCCCGAGGGCCACACCATGTGGGATACCGCGGCGAGCGTCTCGCGGCTGGCCGAGTGCTGCCTGGAGGGGGCGCTCGACTGGCTGGAGCAGCACCTGGCGCCGCGCTGGGGGCTGCCCGCGCCCTGTGCCGACGGCACCCCGCAGCGGCTGGTGGTGCTGGGCATGGGCAAGCTGGGGGCCGGCGAGCTCAACCTGTCCTCCGACATCGACCTGATCTTCGCCTTTCCCGAGAAGGGCACCACCCAGGGCGGCAGGCGCGAATACGACCACCAGGAGTACTTCACCCGGCTGGGGCAGAAGCTCATCGCCGCGCTGGATGCGCCCACCGCCGACGGCTTCGTCTTCCGTGTCGACATGCGCCTGCGTCCGCTGGGCGACGGCGGGCCGCTGGTGGGCAGCTTCGCCATGCTCGCCAGCTACTATCAGGACCAGGGCCGCGAGTGGGAGCGCTACGCCATGCTCAAGGCGCGCCCGGTGGCCGGCGATCTCGATGCCGGACGCGAGCTGCTGGAGAGCCTGCGGCCGTTCGTCTATCGCAAGTACCTGGACTTCGGGGCCATCGAGTCGCTGCGCGAGATGAAGGCGCTGATCAACCGCGAGGTGCGCCGCCGCGGGATGGACGAGAACATCAAGCTCGGCCCCGGCGGCATCCGCGAGGTGGAGTTCGTGGTCCAGGCCTTCCAGCTGATCCGCGGCGGGCGCGACACCGAACTGCAGGTCACCTCGCTGCGCCAGGCGCTGGCGCACCTGCCCGAGCTGGAGCTGCTGCCCCAGGCGGTGGTCGACGAGCTCGAGCCGGACTACGTCTTCCTGCGCGACCTGGAGCATGTCCTGCAGGCGCTCGACGACCGCCAGACCCAGACCCTGCCCTCGGCGGCCATCGACCAGGAGCGGGTGGCGCTGGGGATGAGCCACGACGGCTGGTGCTTCGAGGACTGGCCGGCGCTGATGGCGCATCTCGGCGAGGCCCGGGAGCGGATCCGCCGCCACTTCGATGCGGTGATCGCCGAGCCCGAGGCCGACGAGGAGGACGCTCCGACCGAGACCCCAGAGGGCAGGGAGGCGGCGTCGCGGCGTGTGCCGCTTAGCGAATGGCGGGCCCTGTGGCGTGGCGAGCTGGACGACGACGAAGCCCGCGAACAGCTTGCCGAGGCCGGCTTCGACGATGTGGCGGGCGCCCTGCGCCGGGTCGCGGCGCTGCGCCAGTCCCGGGCCGTGCAGGGCATGCAGCGGATCGGCTTCGAGCGCCTCGATGCCCTGATGCCGCTGCTGCTCGATGCCGCGGCCGACAGCGAGGCGCCGACGGTCGCCCTGGAGCGGGTGCTGCCGCTGATCGAGGCGGTGCTGCGGCGTACCGCCTATCTGGCCCTGCTGCGCGAGAACCCCGACGCCCTGGAGCACCTGATGCACCTGTGCGGCGCCAGCCCGTGGATCGCCGAGCAGCTGGCCCGCCACCCGGTACTGCTCGATGAGCTGCTCACCCCGGCGACGCTCTACTCGCCGGCCGACAAGGCGCGGCTGGCCGACGAGCTGCGTCAGGCCCTGACGCGGATTCCCGAGGACGACGAGGAGGCCCGGCTCGAGGCGCTGCGCATCTTCAAGCATGCCCAGGTGCTGCATGTGGCGGCCTCCGACATCGCCGGCGCGCGCACGCTGATGAAGGTCAGCGATTACCTGACCTTCATCGCCGAGGTGGTGCTGGAGCGCGTGCTGGGCATGGCCTGGCGCCACCTGGTCCGCAAGCACGGCTGTCCGCAGCGCCACGACGGCTCGCGGGCCACGGCCGACACGCCGGCCTTCCTGATCGTCGGCTACGGCAAGCTGGGCGGCATCGAGCTGGGCTACGGTTCGGATCTCGATCTGGTGTTCCTGCACGACGGCGCCCTGCAGGGCAGCACCGACGGCCCGCGGCCGATCGACAACAGCGTCTTCTACACCCGGCTGGGGCAGCGCATCATCCACCTGCTGACCGCCGTCACGCCGGCCGGCGCCCTCTACGAGGTCGACATGCGCCTGCGGCCCTCGGGCAACGCCGGGCTGCTGGTCACCAGCCTCGATGCCTTCGCCGAATACCAGCGCCACGAGGCCTGGACCTGGGAGCACCAGGCGCTGGTCCGCGCCCGGGTGGTGGCCGGCAATGCCGCGCTCGGCGAACGCTTCGCGGCGGTTCGCGGCGAGGTGCTGGGGCGGGAGCGTGACCCGGCGACGCTGCGCGACGAGGTGGTCAAGATGCGCCACAGGATGCGCGAGCATCTGGGCAGTCGCGCCGACGCGCGCGAGGCGGGGCGCTTCGACCTCAAGCAGGACGCCGGCGGCATGGTCGACATCGAGTTTCTCTGCCAGTACGCCGTGCTGGCCTTGAGCCATTCGGAACCGGCGCTGCTCGAGTGGAGCGACAACATGCGCCTGATCGAGACGCTGGAAGCGACGCGGCATCTGAGCGGCGAGCAGGCCCGCCAGCTGCACGATGCCTACCTGGCCTACCGGGACACCAGCCACCGGCGGGCGCTGGCCAAGGCGAGCGGCCCTGTCGAGGAGGCCCCCTTCCACGCCCATCGGGAAGCGGTGACGGCGCTGTGGCGGGCCTGGCTGGAGCCCGCCGCTGATGACTGATCCGGCGGCCCAGGGCGACGCGGCACCATTGACTATGCTTGATGCAGGCTAATGCCGCCGCCGGGGGACGCCATTAGCCTTGCGACGCGTCACGAGCGCGCGGGAGGCGCGTTCTTCATGTTACCGGGCAAAGGGAGAAGCCATGTTCGAGTGGATCGCGCAGCACAAGGCCGTGCTGACCGTCTTCACCAACCTGGGGACGCTGTGCATCTGGCTGGTCTACGCGCAGCTGCTCTACTGGGGGTTCCGGCGCCAGCGCCGCCCGCGGCTGATCATCAACCGCGGCAAGCAGAAGGACATCAATGCGCTGTGCATCATCAGCAACATGAGCGCCGAGTCGATCTTCATCGAGTACATCATCGCCGAGCTGGAGACGAATCACGGGACCATCGTGATGGATGTCACCGACTTCGAGATGCAGTACAACGAAGGCGAGTCGGTCGAAAAGGACGGCGAACGGCCCGCCGCGCACGACCGGCCGCTGGCCGAGAACACGCGCCAGGGCCCGCTGGGTTCGGGCGACTTCCTGCACATCGGGACCTTCGACGGCCTGATTCGCCGCATGGCGCGTGACGAGGGCATCGAGATGGAAGGGCACAGGCCCTGCGGTGACCTCGAGTTCAGGAGCCTGACGATCCGGCTGATCGGCATCTACGGACCGGAGGACATGCCGATTGGCGCCGTGCGTTCCTTCCGGCTCCAGGACAACGACCGCTACTGCTCGCTGACCCCCACGTCCTGGGACACCCGTCGGCTGGCCTCGCGTCGCGAGCGTCGCCAGCTGCGCCGGGAGGTGCAGCGGCTCAACTCGACCAACTTCAGCGTGTCGTCGTCGTTCCAGCAGGCCGAGAAGTGAGCGTGACCTGTCGCTGCCTTGCGGTGCTTCTGCGAAGATAGCGGGGCCGGACGCCCAGGCGGCCCTCGCCGGCGCCGGCCCCGATTTCGACGCTTCGCTGGAGACCACCCCCATGAGTACCCACAAGATCCTGGTGCTGCACGGCCCCAACCTCAATCTGCTGGGCACCCGTCAGCCCGAGATCTACGGTCACGAGACGCTGGATGACATCAACAACCGGCTCTATGAAAAGGCCGCGATCAACGGCTGGGAGATCGCCTGCCGGCAGAGCAATCACGAGGGCGAGTTGATCGATGCCATCCAGGCCGCACGGACCGACGGCACCGATCTGATCGTCATCAACCCGGCCGCCTACACCCACACCTCGGTGGCGATCCTCGATGCCCTCAACGCCTACGAGGGTCGGGTCATCGAGGTGCATCTCTCCAACATCCACAAGCGCGAGGCATTCCGCCACCACTCCTACGTCTCGCACCGCGCCGACGGCGTGATCGCCGGGCTGGGCAGTCAGGGTTACCTGCTGGCGCTCGATACCCTGGACTGACCCTTCCAGCGCTCATTGCGCGTTTTTCGCCATGGCGATTCGCCATGGCGTTTTTATTCTACCTTTGGGCAGTCTCGAATTTCCGGCTCATTAGGGCTCTGGCTAACAGGCCAAAATTATCTCAAACTTATGACGACGCTCACCGTTTTCGATAACGGAATTGCCTTGGTGACAAGACTGTATGGCGCTTTAAGAAGCGCGTTTCCTCTGCCATGCAGTACAAAGTTCTGCGATTGTTAGATGGGTCCAGGGTTTCAAGAAATTCTGGAGTGATGTTTTCTGGGAAAGGGCTTTTTAGCCAATATTTTTGGTCATGAGTCATCGTAACTCCGTTAATGCTTTTAATTTTTATTGTGCGCTATTTCTGTCGGATTTCAGTGCAATTTTTTGCGTAGGTGCAATCCAGAGATTAGGCAGGATGATGCGTATTTCACCGGAATTTTCGATGTTCGCTATGAAGTTTTGTCTGATGCATGACCTTGCGATTGGCGTATTCAAGTATAGACGTAAAAGCCACGACCGCTTTTGTGGCCCAAGTGGCCGGCGGCCACCATGCGGCTGAGCAAAGGGCAAGGCCGATATTTAGGATCACCAAGGCCTTCCTGAAGCGTTTCCATAATCGCCAGACAGACATCCAGGCCGATCAAGTCGGCTAGCGCTAACGGCCCCACGGGATGAGCAGCCCCCAACTGCATGGCTCGGTCAATATCCTTCATAGAAGCCACACCCTCCTGAACAAGGAAAATCGCCTCGTTGATCATCGGGATCAGCAAGCGATTGACAGCGAACCCTGGGGAGTCAACGATTTTCACTGCGATCTTGTTCAATTGGAGGGATAACGACTCGATACGGGCTATGGTAGCGTCTGAGGTCTGCTCCGCACGAACCACCTCGACCAGCTTGAGCACTGGCACGGGGTTGAAGAAGTGCATACCTACCACCCTTTCAGGATGCTCACATACTGCAGCCAGCTGAGTTAGGGACAGCGATGAAGTGTTCGAGGCCAGAATGGTATCTTTACTCAGTCGAGAGAGGTCCCGGAAAAGCTGTTTCTTTAGTGCTGGCTCCTCGGGGGCGGCTTCGATAATAATTTCACAATTTCCCAGCTCCTCCATAGTGTTGGTGCCACGCAGTCGCCCTAGGGCCGCGGCCTGGGCGTCATCGCTCAGTTTTTCCTTCTCGACCAGCCGTGAGAGTGCCTTGGAGATGGCTTCATGGGCATGAGAAAGCTGAGGGGTAGCCACATCATAGAGAAGAACATTTCGACCGCTCGTAGCTAGGATCTGGGCGATTCCTTGGCCCATGGTTCCGACCCCAACCACACCTATGGTTCCTTCAGTCATTGGCAGGTCTCCTGTAATATGTACATTATTTATAGCTTTATTGCCTGCTGGCCGACGAAACAATGCTCAAGGATTGGGAACCAAGATGATGAGCCTCTGCAAGCTCAAGGGGCCCTGGCGAGTTCGGTATTGAATATCCTAATCTGGTAGGGGCGCATCAGTGGAGTGTCCGAAATTTAGCGTGGTTTTCATGGGTGCTTCCACCTTCCCTGTATAGCGGTTTTGAAAGAATCCTAGTATAGAGGGAGCGAGGTCAGCTAAAGTTGAGGCACGTTATTCTCAACACCCTCTTCAGTCGGGTATGGTTGTATCTGTTCGAGATCCTTTTGCAACTTGTTTAAATAGTGCAACAGGCTGACGGTTTCGTCGAAACCCATACTCTTGAGCCCTTCAGTATAGAAGTACCGAATTTTCTGCTGGATACTTGCCCAAAAGTCCCGGCCATCTGGAGTCAGCAGGATCAGTCGAGCGCGACCATCGTCAGGATGTGGCGTTCTTCGCACGTAACCTTCCCGTTCCAGACGTTTGAGGACACCATCCAAGTTTTGCCGACTGACGACCAAGTACTCGGTCAGATCATGAAAGGCGATACCCTCTTCGTAGCCACTACGGGAAAGAGCTCCCAGTACCGCCCACTGCACCGTAGTGAGTCCAACGGCATTGACCGTTTGCTTCTGCAAGATGTTGCTGGCTTGGAAAAGCCGAAAAAATAACCGGTTGGCGACGCTCTTATCGTCCTGATCCATCGGGATTACTCCTGTGTCAACACTTGGCGCCACCAGCAAAGACAGGGCTCCGGGTCTTGATGATGGCCTTTACCGTGGGGCCGACTGGCGCGCGATGATGTTCTTCATGATCTGGGCGGTGCCGTCACCGATCTGCAGGCCCATCACATCACGCAGGCGCTGGGCAAAGGGCAGGTCCTCGCCGTAGCCGGTATGGCCGTGGGCCAGCAGGCACTGCTTGACGACATCGAAGGCCAGCTTGGGCCCCCACCACTTGCACATCGCCGCTTCCGTGGTGTGGGGCAGGTCGTGATCCTTCAGCCACAGAGCGTAGTAGCACTGCAGGCGGGCGGCCTGCACCTGAGTCTGGTACTCGGCCAGGGGGTGAGTGAGTCCCTGGAAGGCCGCCAGCGGCTGGCCGAAGGCCTCGCGCTCGGTGAGCCACTGCCAGGTCTCGTCCAGCGACTGCTGGGCCAGTGCCAGGCACTGCAGGCCGATCAGCGCGCGGCTGTAGTCGAAGCCCTGCATGACCTGCTTGAAGCCCTGACCCTCGTCACCGAGCATGTGATCGGCGGGCACCGCCACATTGTCGAAGAAAATCGAGCCGCGGCCAATGGCCTGTTGTCCCGAATCCTCGAAACGGCTGGTGGAGATACCGGGGAGATCCATGGGCACTAGGAAGGCGCTGATGCCACCGGCGCGCTGTTCCTGGCTGCCGGTGCGGGCGAACACCACCGCCACGTCGGCCTGGTCGGCCATGGAGATCGAGGTCTTCTCGCCGTTGAGCACGAAGTGCTCGCCGTCGCGGGTGGCCCTGAGCTTGAGGTTGGCGGCGTCACTACCGCCGTGGGGCTCGGTCAGGGCGATACAGCAGATTTTTCTGCCTGAGGTGATGCCGGCGAGCCACTCGCGAGCCAGATCGGGCCGCGCATGGTGGGCGATGATCTGGCCGTTCAGTGAGGCGAGCAGCGGCAGGTAGCCGACATTGAAGTCGCCGCGGGCGATCTCCTCGATGATCACCCCGCTGGTCACGCAGTCCAGGCCACTGCCGCCGTACTCTTCCGGCAGCTCGCCGCCCAGGCAGCCCATCTCGCCGAGCTGCTCGACGATCTCGCGCTCGATGCGACCGTCCATCTCGCGCTGGCGATAGCGGGGTGCCAGCAGGTCGCCGGCCAGCTTGGCGACGCTCTCGCGGATGGCGTCCTGCTGTTCGGTAAAGGCAAAGTTCATAACCATCTCCATGCACATGGGATAAGCCGTCGGCCGTGCAGGCCGACGGCGCCTGCCCTCAACGCTTTGGTGGCATCACTGGTTGTAATACTTGCGGAACTCGGGCTTGCGCTTCTCCTTGAAGGCGGTGACCCCCTCCTTCGACTCCTCGGTGTCGTAGTAGAGGCTCAGGGCCTGCATGCCGAGCGCCCCGATACCGGCGATGTTCTCGCTGTCGGCATTGAAGGAGCGCTTGGCGATGGACAGCGCGGTGGGGCTCTTCTCGAGGATCTCGTCGCACCACTTGCGCACTTCGTCGTCGAGCTTTTCCGGCGGCACCACGGCGTTGACCAGCCCCCAGTCGAGCGCCTGCTGGGCGGTGTACTTGCGGCACAGGTACCAGATCTCCCGGGCGCGCTTCTCGCCGACGACCCGTGACAGATAGGCGGTGCCGAAGCCGGGATCCACCGAGCCGACCTTGGGGCCCACCTGGCCGAAGACGGCGTTCTCGGAGGCGATGGAGAGGTCACAGACCACGTGCAGCACATGGCCGCCGCCGATGGCGAAGCCGTTGACTCGGGCGATGACCGGCTTGGGCACCTGACGGATCAGGGTCTGCAGCTCCTCGACCGGCAGGCCGATGATGCCTCGGCCGTCGTACTGCCCCTCGTGGGCGCCCTGGTCGCCGCCGGTACAGAAGGCCTTGTCGCCAGCGCCGGTCAGCACGATAACGCCGATCGACTTGTCCCAGCCGGCGCGGTTGAAGGCATCGAGCAGCTCCATGCAGGTCTGGCCGCGGAAGGCATTGTAGCGCTCCGGGCGGTTGAGGGTGATGGTAGCCACGCCGTCGGTGACGTCATAGAGGATATCTTCGTAGTTCATTGTCGAGCTCCTGTTGAGGGACGCGGAGGGTGATGTCTTTCAGCCGGCCATGGTCAGGCCGCCGGACACACTGACCACCTGACCGGTAATGAAACTGCCCTCGTCGCTGGCGAGCAGGGTGATGATGCCGGGGTAGTCCTCCGGCTGACCGATGCGCCGCATCGGCACGGCGTTGCGGAAGGCTTCCAGCAGCTTCTCCGGGTCGCGTGCGGTCTCCGCCACGCCCTTGAGCAGCGCGGTGTCGGTGGGGCCAGGGCAGACCACGTTGAGGGTCACGTTCTTGCTGGCGAGCTCCCGGGCCAGGGTCTTGCTCAGCCCCAGCAGGCCCGCCTTGCAGGCGGCGTAGACCGCCTCGCCGGAGGAGCCGACGCGGGCCGCGTCGGAGGCGATGTTGATCACCCGGCCGCCGCCGGCCTCGACCATCTTAGGCAGCACCACGTGGTGCATGTTGAGCGCGCCGGTCAGGTTGATGGCGATCAGCGACTCCCACATGGACGGCTCGGTCTTGAGGAACGGCATGAAGCGATCAAAGCCGGCG
This sequence comes from Modicisalibacter sp. 'Wilcox', assembly GCF_010993675.1. Classification (NCBI taxonomy): domain Bacteria; kingdom Pseudomonadati; phylum Pseudomonadota; class Gammaproteobacteria; order Oceanospirillales; family Halomonadaceae; genus Modicisalibacter; species Modicisalibacter sp. 'Wilcox'. Next base: position 156,211 of record NZ_WNXF01000007.1, on the reverse strand, counting down.
TTGTTGACCAGCACGGTGGGGGTGCCCAGCTCCTGCTCGATGCTCGCGACAGTGGCGACGATGGCGTCGTAGTCGGTGATATCGGCGCCATAAGCCTTGGCCTGACCGTTGGCCTCGGCGATGATATCGACGGTGTCCTGGGCCGCCGCCGCGTCGCGGTCGAGTACCGCGACCTTGGCGCCATGCTCGGCGAAGCGCTGGCATACGGCACGGCCGATGCCGCCGCCGCCGCCGGTCACGATAACGGTCCTGCCATTCAGTCCTTTCATGGTTGTCTCTCCACGGGAGTTGGGGGTAAGGCTTGTTGCAGGGATTGGGCTCAGCCGATCTGGCTGGCCTGCTCGCGCAGCTTGTACTTCTGGATCTTGCCGGAGGGGGCGTACGGCAGCTCGTCGAGCACCTCCAGGAACTCCGGCTGGTACTGGCGGGTCACCTTGCGCTCGCTCAGGAAGTCGGTGACCTCTTCGAGACTCAGCGATTCCGCGCCCTCCTTGAGGGTCACGTAGGCGCACAGCCGCTCGCCGAGGCGGTCGTCGGGCTTGCCCACCAAGGCCAGGGTCTGGATCTTCGGGTGCTGGTAGAGGGTGTTCTCGATATCGACGATGGGGATGTTCTCGCCGCCGCGGATCACCACATCCTTGGAGCGCCCGGTGATGCGCACATAGCCCAGCTCGTCCAGACGTGCCAGGTCACCGGTGGGAAACCACCCCTCGTCATCCACGCCGTAAAGCTCGGGCTGCTTGAAGTAGCCGACGAACAGGCTGGCGCCTCGCATGTAGAGGAGCCCCTCCTGGCCAGCGGGCAGAGGGGTTCCGTCCATATCGGTGACCTTGAGCTCAACGTGGGGCAGCGGCACGCCATCGGTGTGCACGGCGCGTTCGGGGGCGTCGTCGGGCAGGGTGGTGGTCACCGCGCCGTTCTCGGTCATGCCCCAGGCGGAGAGGATCCGCGTCGACAGGTTCTGGGCGGCCTTCTCGACCAGGGGGCTCGGAATCGGCGCGCCGGCGCACAAAAAGCGGGTTAGCGACTGCAGGTCGGAGCCATGCTCGAGGGCCTGTTCGGCGATATCGTCTAGGAAGGGGGTCGAGCCGAGCATCAGGCTGGGCTGTTCCGCGCGAATGATGCGTGTCGCCTCGTCGGGCTTCCAGGTGTCTTGCAGCACCGCCGTGGCCTTCAGGTAAATCGGCAGCATCAGGCCGTAGAGGAAGCCCAGCTGGTGGGCCAGCGGAGAGGGCATGAAGGTCGTGTCCCTCTCCGCCAGCCCCAGTCGCTCGGCGAAGGGACGGATGTTGCTGAACAGGGTGTTGGAGGTGTGCATCACCCCCTTGGGCTTGCCGGTGGTGCCAGAGGTGTAGAGCAGCTGCACCACATCGTCACCGGAGGGGCGACGCTCTCTGAACAGCTCAGCGGTGTCGGTCTCCTCTTCCCAGGCGCGTTTCAGTAGCACCTTCTCGAAGCTGTCCTCACCCTCGCTGCCGATCACGAGTACATGCTGCAGGGTTGCGATCTCGTCTTTCAGGGCGTGGGCCATGGCGGCGTGGTCGAAACCGCGGAAGGTCCGGGGCACCACCAGCACATTACTTTCGGCCAAGTCGAGCATGAACGCGAGTTCATGTTCGCGAAAGATCGGCATAAGCGGGTTGAGCACAGCACCGATGCGCACGCAGGCCAGGTGCAGGGCGGTCATCTGCCACCAGTTGGGCAGCTGACAGGAGACGACCTCCCCCTTCCGTACGCCCAGACCGGCCAGACCGGCCGCCATGCGCGTCACGATCCGGTTGAGCTCGGCATAGCTGAGCAAGGTCCGGTCATCTTCGAAGACGCGATACCCGATGATGGCTGGACGATCGGCGTGCTCGGCCACTGCCTTGTCCAGACAGTCCGTAATGATCGTGTCATTCCAGGCCCCCGCCTCGACCATGGCACTGCGACGCTCTGGTGTCAGGTTTGTCTCGATTAGCATGCAAGCTCCTGAAACGTAGTCGTTATTCGTTGTGAGTCGCTCTTGCGAGGGCGCTGCGAGAGATGTGCGCCTGAAATGGAAGCTAGGCCATGGAAAAAAATATGTCAACACATTGTCTTTTATTTTGAGCGTGGCTAGACTCGATCCCAGGTGAAGTCGGAATCCCGGCCAACAGGCTTGACATCCTGTTGTCATGAATAATGCCAGGGCGCTCTTCGGTCGCGGCATCTAGGAGGCAGCCATGTACGAGAATCTGCAGGTCGAACGGTCGGGTGCAGCCGGGGTGATCACCCTGCATCGCCCCGAGGCCCACAACGCCTTGAACGGTGCGCTGATGCGTGAGCTGGGCGAGGTCCTCCACGCCTTCGAGCGGGATGACGCCATCGGCGCCATGGTGATCACCGGCGGCGAGCGGGTCTTCGCCGCCGGTGCCGATATCAAGGAGATCCAGTCGCTCACCTTCTCCGAGGCCTACCTCGCGGATTTCGTCACCGATACCTGGGAGGAGGTGACCCGCTGCCGCAAGCCGGTGATCGCCGCGGTGGCCGGTATGGCGCTGGGTGGTGGCTGCGAGCTGGCGATGATGTGCGATCTGATCATCGCCGCGGACACCGCGCGCTTCGGCCAGCCCGAGATCAAGGTGGGTACCCTGCCCGGCGCCGGTGGCACCCAGCGCTTGACCCGCGCCGTGGGCAAGGCCAAGGCCATGGACCTGTGCCTGACCGGGCGCCTGATGGACGCCGAGGAGGCCGAGCGCAGTGGCCTGGTCAGCCGGGTGGTGCCGGCCGAGCGGCTGCTGGACGAAGCGCTGACGGTGGCCGCACAGATCGCCGAGCTGTCGGCGGTGGCGGTGCGCCTCAACAAGGAAGCCGTCGAACGCGCCCAGGAGACGACGCTGGCCGAAGGGGTGCGCTTCGAGCGCCGCCTGCTGCACGCCAGCTTCGCCACCGAGGACCAGAAGGAGGGCATGCAGGCCTTCATCGACAAGCGCCCGCCGATCTGGCGGCATCGCTGAGCCCCTGGCTTGGTCGACCACAACACGGGAGAGAGCGTCACATGAGCAACCCCGTCACTCTGACTCGAGAGGGCCGCTGTGGCCTGATCACAATCTTCAAGCCCCCGGTGAATGCCTTGGGGCAGGCGGTGCGATCCGGACTGATGGAGACCCTGGCGGCGGCGCTGGATGACGTCCGAATCGACTGGATCATGCTGCAGTCGGGGGGGCGCTGCTTCTCTGCCGGTGCCGATATCAAGGAGTTCGGCCAGGATCCCCAGGCACCCCTGCTGCCGCAGGTGATCGATGCCATCGAAAGCTCTTCCAAGCCGGTGGTGGCTTGGCTGCACGGCGTCTCCCTGGGCGGAGGACTGGAGCTGGCCATGGCCTGTCATTACCGGCTTGTCGTGCCCGAGGCACGTTTCGGCCTGCCCGAAGTCAAGCTGGGGCTGATTCCCGGTGCCGGCGGCACCCAGCGCCTACCACGACTGGTCGGCCTGGAAGCCGCCCTCGAACGGATCCTGTCCGGAGAGCCCATTGGTACCGAGCGCGCCCTCGAACTGGGGCTGGTGGATGGCGTGGCCGAGCAGAGGCATACGACCGAGGAGGTGCGCATCGCCATGGCGGCCGAGTTCGCCGCACGCGGCGTCCGGCCTACCCGAGAGCACGCGCTCCATTCCGAGAGCAACGACCCTCTCGACTGGCTGGCTCGTCAGCGCTCGGCCCTGGCGCTGCCGGAGTCCTCCGGCGATCTGGCGCCGCTCAAGGCGATCGAGGCACTCGAAGCTGCCATTACCCAACCCTTCGACAAGGCACTGGCTCGCGAGCGCGAGTTGTTCCTCGAGTGCCTGGCCTCGCCGCAGCGGCAGGCCAAGGTGGAGGCCTTCCTCGCCGGACGTCACGACGACCGGCTCGCTGACCGAGATGACACACGGGGGGCTAACGCATGAACATCCATTACAGCAACGAGGAACTGGCCTTTCGCGATGAGGTTCGGGCTTTCCTCGAGGCTGAACTACCCGATGACATCGCCGCCAAGGTGCGCCTAGGCAAGAAGCTTGCCAAGGCGGATCACCAGCGCTGGCAGGCAATCCTCAACCGCCGCGGCTGGTATGCCGCCAACTGGCCGGTCGAATATGGCGGCACCGGCTGGAGCGTGGTGGAGAAGTATATCTTCGAGGAGGAGTGCGCGGCCGCCGGCGCCCCGCGGCTGATCTCCTTCGGCGTCAACATGGTCGCACCGGTGATCATCGCCTTCGGCACGCCCGAGCAGAAGGTCCACTACCTACCGCGTATCCTTGACGGCAGCGACTGGTGGTGCCAGGGCTATTCCGAGCCGGGGGCCGGCTCCGACCTGGCCTCGGTGAAGACCCGCGCAGTACGCGAGGGCGATCACTACATCGTCAACGGCCAGAAGACCTGGACCACCCTGGGCCAGCACGCCAACCGCATCTTCTGCCTGGTGCGCACCGACCCCGAGGCCAAGCCCCAGGCCGGCATCTCCTTCCTGCTCATCGACATGGACACCCCCGGGATCTCGGTGCAGCCGATCATCACCCTGGACGGCGCCCACGAGGTCAACGAGGTGTTCTTCGACAATGTGCGGGTGCCGGTGGAGAACCGGGTGGGCGAGGAGAACGACGGCTGGACCTGTGCCAAGTACCTCCTGACCCACGAGCGTACCGGTCAGGCCGGGGTCGGCATCTCCAAGGCGGCCCTGGCCCACCTCAAGGCGATCGCCAGCCGTGAGGTGATCGACGGTCGCCCGGCGCTGGAGGACCCGCTGTTGCGTCAGCGCATCGCCGAGGTGGAGATGCGCCTGATGGCGGTGGAGATGAGCACCCTGCGCATCCTGGCTAGGGCCCAGGCCGGTGGGGTGCCGGGGGCGGAGAGTTCGATCCTCAAGGTCACCGGCTCCGAGATCCGCCAGGCGATCAGCGACCTGGCCCGCCGGGTGCTGGGGCCCCACGCCCTGCCATTCCTGGCCGACGAGATGGTGCTCGAGCATGATGGCGAGCCGCTGCATGCCGACTACAGCGCCACCCCGGCCGCCCACTACTTCAACCTGCGCAAGCTGTCGATCTACGGCGGCTCCAACGAGATCCAGAAGAACATCCTGGCGAAGGCCCAGCTGGGCTTATAGGAGGCCACCATGGACTTTTCTCTCAGTGACGAGCAGCAGATGCTGCAGGACATGCTGGCCCGACTGGTCAGGGAGCACTACCCCCTCGAGCACCGCGACCAGGTGCAGCGCAGCGAGCCGGGCTTCAGCGAGGCCTTTCAAGGCCAGCTGGCCGAGCTCGGGGTGCTGGCGGTACCCATCGACGAGACCCACGGCGGCATGGGCGGCAGCGGCGTCGATCACCTGGTGGTGATGCAGGAGCTGGGCCGCGGGCTCTGCCTGGAGCCCTTCCTGGAGTCCCAGCTGCTGGGCGGCGGGCTGGTGCAGGCGCTGGGCAGCGATGCCCAGCGCGAGGCGCTGCTGCCGGCGCTGACCGCCGGGGAACTGCGCCTGGCAGTGGCCACCGAGGAGCCGCGTACCCATTACTGCGCCGCGTGGACCGAGACCCGCGCCGAGCGCGTGACCGACGGCTGGCGCCTGACGGGCCGCAAGTCGGTGGTGATCGGTGGCCAGGCGGCGCATCGCCTCCTGGTGGTGGCGCGCACCGCGGGGGGGGCCGGCGAATGTGACGGCCTCTCGCTGTTTGTGGTCGACTCGGATGCACCGGGCGTGCAGCGCCGCGCCTATCCCACCATGGCGGGCCCCTGGGCCTGTGACCTGACCCTCGAGGGCGTGACCCTGGCCGACGACGCCCTGCTGGGCGATGCCGGCGAGGCCTTCGAGGCGCTGGATTACCACCAGGGGCGCGCCATGGCGGCCCAGTGTGCCGAGGCGGTGGGCAGCATGCAGCAGGCCTGCGACCTGACCCTCGAGTATCTCAAGACCCGCCAGCAGTTCGGCAAGCCGATCGGCCGCTTCCAGGTGCTCCAGCACCGCATGGTGGACATGACTACCGAGCTCGAGCTGGCCACCTCCATGGCGATCCTCGCCGCCTGCGTGGCCGACGAGCCGGCAAGCCTCGAGCGCAGCCGCCAGCTGATCGCCGCCCAGCACGTGGTCAAGCGCGCCGCCCGGTACATCGCCGAGCAGGCGATCCAGCTCCACGGTGGTATCGGCATGACCTGGGAGTACAGCCTCGCCCACCATGCCCGTCACCTGGTGATGCTCGGCCATCGTTTCGGCGATGACGACCGCCACCTCAAGGCCTATGCCGACCTCCTCGAGGCCAGCTGAAAAACAACAGCCCCATAACGACAAGCAGAGGAAACGCCCCATGTCCCACAACCCCGCTTTCCATTGGCAGGACCCGCTGCTCCTCGACCAGCAGCTGACCGACGAAGAGCGCATGGTGCAGCAGAGCGCCGCCCAGTTCGCCGCCGACAAGCTCGCCCCCCGGGTGCTGGAGGCCTTCCGCCACGAGCAGACCGACCCGACGATCTTCCGCGAGATGGGCGAGACCGGCCTGCTGGGGGCCACCATCCCCGAGGAGTACGGCGGCAGCGGCCTCAACTACGTCTGCTACGGCCTGATCGCCCGGGAGATCGAGCGTGTCGACTCCGGCTACCGCTCGATGATGAGCGTGCAGTCCTCGCTGGTGATGGTGCCGATCAACGAATTCGGCACCGAGGCGACCAAGCAGAAGTACCTGCCCCGGCTTGCCAGCGGCGAGTGGATCGGCTGCTTCGGCCTCACCGAGCCCAATCACGGCTCCGACCCCGGCTCGATGGTGACCCGGGCACGCAAGGTCGAGGGCGGCTGGCGCCTGACCGGCAGCAAGACCTGGATCACCAACAGCCCCATCGCCGATGTCTTCGTGGTGTGGGCCAAGGATGACGAAGGGGACATCCGCGGCTTCGTGCTGGAGAAGGGCTGGGAAGGCCTCTCCGCGCCTGTCATCCATGGCAAGGTCGGGCTGCGTGCCTCGATCACCGGCGAGATCGTCCTGGACGACGTCTTCGTGCCCGAGGAGAACCGCTTCCCCGAGGTGCGCGGCCTCAAGGGTCCCTTCACCTGTCTCAACTCGGCCCGCTACGGCATCAGCTGGGGCGCGCTCGGCGCCGCCGAGGACTGCTGGCACACCGCCCGCCAGTACACCCTGGATCGTCAGCAGTTCGGCCGGCCGCTGGCCGCCAACCAGCTGATCCAGAAGAAGCTGGCCGACATGCAGACTGATATCTGCCTGGCCCTGCAGGGCTGCCTGCGCCTGGGGCGCATGAAGGACGAGGGCATCGCCGCCTCGGAGATCACCTCGATCATGAAGCGCAACAGCTGCGGCAAGGCGCTGGATATCGCGCGCCTGGCCCGGGACATGCTCGGTGGCAACGGCATCAGCGACGAGTTCGGGGTCGCGCGCCATCTGGTCAACCTCGAGGTGGTGAACACCTACGAGGGCACCCATGACGTCCATGCCCTGATTCTGGGGCGCGCCCAGACCGGCATCCAGGCCTTCTGCTGAGCCTCACAACAACAACAGGAGAAACACCATGAAGATCCTCGTCGCGGTCAAGCGCGTCATCGATTACAACGTCAAGATCCGCGTCAAGGCGGATCACTCCGACGTCGACCTCACCAACGTCAAGATGGCCCTGAACCCCTTCTGCGAGATCGCCGTGGAAGAGGCGGTACGGCTCAAGGAGAAGGGCGTGGGCACCGAGGTCGTCGCGGTCACCGTGGGGCCCAAGGCCGCCCAGGAGCAGCTGCGCACCGCACTCGCCCTGGGCGCCGACCGGGCCATCCATGTGCAGACCGATGAGCGCGTCGAGTCGCTGGGGGCCGCCAAGGCGCTGGCCAGGGTGGTCGAGGACGAGCAGCCGGACCTCACCATCCTCGGCAAGCAGGCCATCGACAGCGACAACAACCAGACCGGCCAGATGCTCGCCGCCCTGACCGGCCGCCCCCAGGGCACCTTCGCCTCCGAGGTGGTGGTCGAGGACGGCACGCTCAAGGTGACCCGCGAGATCGACGGCGGCCTGCAGACCGTGGCGCTGACCTTGCCGGCGGTGGTCACCACCGACCTGCGCTTGAACGAGCCGCGCTACGCCAAGCTGCCGGATATCATGAAGGCCAAGAAGAAGCCGCTCGAGACCCGGACGCCCGAGGATCTCGGCGTCGACATCGCCCCGCGCACCACCCAGCTCAAGGTCGAGACCCCGGCCGAGCGCAAGGGCGGTATCAAGGTGGGCTCGGTGGACGAGCTGGTCGACAAGTTGAAGAACGAAGCCAAAGTCCTTTGAAAGGAGCTGATCTCATGAGCATTCTGGTCCTCGCCGAACATCACGACGGTCAGCTCGCCGGCGCCACCGCCCATGTGGTCGCCGCGGCGCAGGCGATCGGAGGCGATATCGACGTGCTGGTCGCCGGCGAGAACGTCGCCGCCGTGGCCGAGGCGGCCGCGGCGCTCGATGGCGTGAGCCGCGTACGGGTCGCCGACGCCGCGGTCTACGCCCACCAGCTCGCCGAGCCGCTGGCCGACCTGCTGGTCAGCCTCGCCGACGACTACTCGCACGTGCTGGCCGCCGCCTCCACCACCGGCAAGAATGTCCTGCCGCGGCTCGCCGCGCTCAAGGACGTCGCCGCGCTCTCCGACATCCTGAGCGTCGAGAGCGCCGACACCTTCAAGCGGCCGAACTACGCCGGCAACGCCATCGCCACCGTGCAGTCGGGCGATGCGCTCAAGGTGATCACCGTGCGCACCACCGCCTTCGACGCGGTGGGCGAGACGGGCAGTGCGACGATCGAGGCCGTCGATGGAGCGGTCGACAACACCCTCTCGTCCTTCGTCGACGAACAGCTCGAGCAGAGCGAGCGCCCCGAGCTGGGTGCCGCCCGGGTGGTGATCTCCGGCGGCCGCGGCATGGGCAACGGTGAGAACTTCCAGCTGCTCGAGGGCATCGCCGACAAGCTGGGCGCGGCGATCGGCGCCTCGCGCGCCGCGGTGGACGCCGGCTTCGTGCCCAACGACATGCAGGTCGGCCAGACCGGCAAGATCGTCGCCCCGGACCTCTACATCGCTGTGGGCATCTCGGGGGCCATCCAGCACCTGGCGGGGATGAAGGACTCCAAGGTGATCGTCGCCATCAACAAGGACGAGGAAGCGCCGATCTTCCAGGTGGCGGATTACGGCCTGGTGGGCGACCTGTTCGAAAGGCTGCCCGAGCTGGAAAGCAAGCTCTGAGGAGACAAGGCATGGCGGAGGGAAATAAAGAGCGGATCGGCGTGGTCGGCAGCGGGGTGATGGGGCGCGGTATCGTCCAGCTGTTCGCCACGGCGGGTCACGAGGTGTGGCTGCATGACAGCCGCGAGGGGGCCAGTGAGGAGGCGCTGGGCTTTATCGATGGGCTGCTCGAACGTTCGGTGACCAAGGGTCGCCTCTCCGAGAAAGAACGGGACGCGACCCTGGCGCGCCTGCATGTCGCTGACTCCGTGGCGGGGCTCGCCGACTGTGACCTGGTGATCGAGGCGATCGTCGAGAACCTGGAGGCGAAGCAGGGGCTGCTGTGTCAGCTGGAAGGGGTGGTGGCCAGCGAGGCGATACTGGCCAGCAATACCTCGTCGCTGTCGGTGACGCGCCTCGCCAGCGCCTGCCGTCACCCCGAGCGAGTGGCGGGTTTCCACTTCTTCAACCCTGTGCCGCTGATGAAGGTCGTCGAGGTGGTGCGCGGCGAGCGGACGCGCCCGGCGGTGATCGAACGCCTGGAGCGGCTGGCCCGGCAGGCCGGCCACTTCCCGGCGGTGACCCCCGATACCCCGGGTTTCCTGGTCAACCATGCGGGACGCGCCTATGCCCCTGAGGCGCTGCGCCTGCTGGACGAGGGCATCGCCAGTCCCGAGCAGATCGATCGCATCCTCTGCCGGACCCTGGGCTTTCGCATGGGGCCCTTCGAGCTGCTCGACCTGATCGGGCTCGATGTCACCCATGCGGTGATGGAGTCGGTCTATCGCCAGTTCTATGACGACCCCCTCTACATGCCTTCCTGGCAGGTGCCCCGGCGCCTTGCCGCCGGCCTGTTGGGGCGCAAGAGCGGTGAGGGCTTCTATCGCTATGCAGACGGGAAACGGCTCGCGACAGAGAACTCCCCGCCGCCGGCGGTACCCGTGACGCGGCCCTTCTGGCTGGATCGCCAGGAGCCCGAGTGGCGCGAGCGAATCGCGTCGCTGGTGGAAGCGGCCGGCTCGTGGCTCGAACAGGGCGCTTCACCTTCGGCGGAGGCCATCTGCCTGGTGACTCCGGTCGGGGAGACGGTCAGTGCCTGCATCGCCGAGCGGGGCCTGCCTGCCGAACGCACCCTGGCCCTGGAGACCCTGGCCGGCTTCGATGCCTGTCGGGTGCTGATGAGCCACCCGGCCATCGAGGCGGGCGTGCTGGCCCAGGCGACCAGTGCCCTGGGCAGCGACGACGTGCCGGTGGAGGTGATCCACGATTCGCCAGGCTTCGTGGCCCAGCGCATCCTCGCCTTCATGGTCAATATCGGCGCCGAGATCGTGCGGCGCGGCATTGCCGAACCGGCCACGCTCGACAAGGCGGTCAAGCTGGCGCTGGGCTATCCCGAGGGGCCACTGGCCTTCGGGGATCGCTATGGCGGTGAAACGTTCGTGCGGGTGCTCGGCTGCCTGCATGACCACTATGGCGAGGCACGCTACCGGCTCAGCCCCTGGCTGAAGCAGCGGCTTCAATTGAGTCTGCCGCTGTGTGAAGGCGGATAACCAATCTTCTCGGGCATCAGCCGATGTGTTTGTAACCTTTGAGGGGGAAGCCATGAAAGCCGTATTGATTACCGCCCATGGCGGCAATGAGGTGGTCGAGGTTAGGGAAGCCGAGCGTCCTCGGCGTCAACCGGGTGAGGTGCTGGTGCGCATCGAGGCCGGCACACTCAACCAGGTGGACCTCTACATGCGCAACAGCGGGGCGGGCATCACCCACGAACTGCCCCTGGTCATGGGACTCGACGGGGCCGGCGCCGTGGAGGAGGTCGATGCCGAGGAAGAGCGGGTTTCGGTCGGCCAGCAGGTGGTGATCTACCCGGATATCTCCTGTGGCCGCTGCGAGTTCTGTCGTCGCGGTGACAATGTGCTGTGCACCCGCATGAAGCTCTTGGGCGAGCATATCGATGGCACCTTCGCCCAGTGGATCAGCGTGCCCGCGCAGAACGTCTTCCCCATGCCCAGGCACCTGGACTTCCTGCAGGCGGCGGCCATGGGCGTGAATTACCTCACTGCCTGGCGAATGGTGTTCACCAGGGCCCAGCTGAAGCCCTGGGAGACCGTGCTGGTGTTCGGGGTGGGCGGTGGCGTATCGCTGGCCGCCATGCAGCTGGCCAGAAGCACCGGTGCCCGGGTGATCGTGACCTCTCGCGAGGATGACAAGCTCGAGAAGGCCCTGGAATTGGGCGCCCATGAGGCGATCAACAGCAGGACCCAGGACGTGGCCAAAACGGTCATGGCGCTTACCGAGGGGCGCGGCGTGGATGTGGTCATCGAGAATGTCGGTGAGGCTGTCTGGTCCTCGGCCCTGAAGTCGCTGGTGCGTGGCGGACGCCTGGTGACCTGCGGGGCGACTTCGGGGGATCAGCCCCCGGCGGACCTGAAGCGTATCTTCATCCGCCAGCTGCAGATCATCGGCTCCACCAGCGGCAATCTATCCGAATTCGCCGACCTGCTGGCCTATGTGGAGCGCCACGGGATCACCCCGGTCATCGACAGCGCCTATCCGCTGGATGAGATTCACGAGGCACTGGATCGTCTGGAGGCGGGTGGTCGGATGGGCAAGGTGGGGCTCACATTCAATCGCTGAGAAAGGTGTTTACAACTTATCAGGACATGCGTGGCGGTCGAGTTGGCTGGTTGAGTAACTGACGCCCCGCTCCCAGCCAGCCCCCAATCACCGATACCTCGACACGTCGGTCATGGTGCAACACCAGCCGGCGTACCTTTTCGATCCAGGCATGCGTTCGTTCGACGACCCGCCGCTTCGGCATGAATCCCGTGGCATCAGACTGGCACGTAAAAGAGGCCTCCCTGATCCGGTATACATCAGCGGCCGACAATGGCATTGGTGGGATGGCGCACGACCTCGACCGTCACGGCATGCCGCTGTGGATCGTCTGGGCACAGCGTCCGGCATAGCTGGCATCCACGAACACCGTGGAGAGTCCGGCGTACTTGTTCAGACCGTTGACCATGACCGGGTGGGCACCGTCACGCGCCTGAACACTGGCGGCTGTCGCACTCACGGCGAGCACCAGTCCCTAGATATCGACCAGCACATGGCGCTTGCGGCCTTTGACTTTTTTGCCCGCATCGCAGCCACGCGGCCCGCCTTGCGGTGAACTCCGCGTCGACTGGGCATCGGATCACGTTCCTCCCTGCGCACGCAACCGGTCATGCATCTGTTCGAACTTGCCTTGTTGGCTCCCGCGACGGAACGTCCACGAGATGTTCTGCCAAGGCAAGAAGCCCCGGGGCAACATGTGTCACGAGCAGCCACTGCGAACCATATAGCAGCACGCATCGACCAACAGACGTCGGAGGTAACGAAGCGGCGTCCCGCGCTCCCCCTCTCTCCTCGAAGAGGCCAGCGACGAAACGCCATTCCTCATCGGTCAGCGAACTCACCGCGCATGGTGTTGCTGTGAAACCTGTCTCATGGCGTGTGGGCAACCCGGCGCCGGCTGGCCGCCAGCGCCAGTCGAGCGCGCTCACGCCCCGGTCGCGCAGTGCCTGGGTGGGGATCTCCAGGCTCAGCGGCACGCCCTCGGGCAGCACGGCGAGCAGGCCCACGAGGTCGATATCGCCCTCGCCGGGAAAACAGCGTGCCTGGCGGGCCTCGTGGATGATCGCCGCCATGTCGTCGGGGCATGGCCCGGCGACATCGCAGAGCTGGACGTAGCGCAGCCAGTGGCGCGGCACCTCGGCGAGCGCGTCGAGGCGGCTGCCCGAGCGGTCGAAGTGGAAGGCGTCGACCAGCAGGCCGGCGTTGGGCCGGTCGGCGGCGGCGACGATGCGCCGGTCCTGGCCCAGGTCGCGGACCCCGGTCCAGGGCATGAACTCCAGGTGCGGATGGAGGCCGACGCCGGCGGCCAGGTCGCACAGCGCGGCGAAGTTGTCGGTGAGCAGCGTTTCGCGTCGTCGTTGCCGGCGATGAGCACCTCGCTGGCGCCCAGCTCGGCCCCGACCTCGAGCACGTGGGCGAAGTCGCGCGCGACGTCGGTCTCCGGCTTGAGGCGCAGGATCTCGATGTCGAGCACCGCAACGCCGGTGTCACGCAGCTTCGCCCGGGTCCGCCGGCGCAGCCCCGCGTCGGCGACCAGCGGGAAGTGGTGCTCCTCGGGCGTGGCGGGGATCAGCCGCAGGCCGACCCGGTCATAGCCGGCGCGGGCCGCGACCTCGACCATCTCGGGCGGCGAGAGCTCGAGCACGGTCAGGGCGGCGAGGGAAAAGAGGCGTTCGGTCATGGCGTGTCTCGCTGTGCAGTGGCTTCGACCGGTTGCGATGCGTCGTCGAGGTCGGCGGCGTGACGGGCGGCGATATACCCGAAGGTCATCGCCGGGCCCAGGTTGACGCCGCCCGCCGGGTAGAAGCCGCCCATGATGCTGGCCATGTCGGTGCCGGCGGCATAGAGCCCGGAAATCGGCCGGGCTTCGGCATCGAGTACCCGGGCGTGTTCGTCGGTCTCGAGCCCGGCGAAGGTGCCGAAGCTGCCGGAAACGACCTTGATGGCGTAGAACGACCCGTGCTCGAGCGGCGCCACGCAGGGGTTGGGCGCGTGTGCCGGGTCGCCCTGCTTGCGGTTGTAGAGCGTCGAGCCGCGGCCGAACTCGGGGTCCTCGCCGTGGCGGGCATGACGGTTGTAGGCCTCGACGGTCCGGGCCAGCCCCGCCGGATCGATGCCGCAGCGTTCCGCCAGCTGCTCCAGGCTGCGGCCGCGCTTGAGGTAGCCGCGGCGGATCCAGTGCCGGAACGGCACCGGTGCCGGGCGCACTATGCCCATCCCGTAGCGGCGCAGGAAGCGATGGTCGCAGATCAGCCAGGACTCGACCGCTTCGCCCTCCGGCACCGCCTCGAGCAGCGCCGCCACGTAGTCGTAGTAGCCGTGGGCCTCGTTGACGAAGCGCCGGCCGTCGGCCAGAACGCCGATAATGCCGGGCTTGCCGCGGTCGATGATGTGCGGGAAGTGGCCGATGCGGCCGTTCGGGTAGGGCACCGCCGACACCGGGCACCAGGCGGCGGGCGAGGCCAGAGTGGTACTCACGTGGCCGCCGGCGGATTCGCCCAGGGTGGTGCCGTCGCCGCTCGCCGATTCGGGCGGCAGCGCCAGGTGCTCGCGGCCGGTCGGCGTGCGCGGGAAGTAGCGTCGGCGACGTTCGATGTCGTTGGGGAAGCCGCCGGCGGCGAGCACTACGCCGCGCCGGGCGTGCAGCGTCACCTCTCCGTCACGAGTTGCTACCGTCACGCCGCACACGCGACCGTCCTCGATCGTCAGGCGCCGGGCGGGCGAGGCGGTCCAGGTTTCCACGCCCAGGGCATCGGCGGACTTGACCAGCCGCCCGATCAGCGCCACGCCGTTGACCCAGTTCATGGCGCGCCGGTAGCGGGCGAGATGGTAGAGGTGGCGCGTGATGCGACGCGTCACGTATGCGGCCGAGCGCAGCGAGCGGGTCACGGTGAGAAACGCCATCAGGTCGGGCCCGGCCTGGATCGGCATGCCCAGGAAGGCGGTTTCGGGCATGGTCCGGCGCACCTTGCGAAGGCTCGTGCCCAGCTCGCGGGCGTCGAAGGGTGCGGCGATCACCGAGCGGCCGCCGGTCCCGGCGCCGGGGGTGGTGCCGTGGATGTCGGGGATGGCGTTGCCGTCGTGGAACTGCAGCGCGGTGTGTTCCTGATAGAAGTCGACCATGCGCGGCGCGGCATCGAGGAAGGCATCAATCCTTGCCGCGTCGAAGCGCTCGCCGAGCTCGTGGCGCAGATAGGTGCGGATCGTCTCGACGTCCTCGTCGATGCCCGCCTCCCGGGCGAAGCGGTTGCGCGGTACCCACATCCAGCCGCCGGACCAGGCGGTGGCGCCGCCCAGCACGTCTTCCTTCTCCACCACGATCACCTCGAGGCCGTGGTGCGCCGCAGTGACCGCCGCCGAGAGGCCGGCGGCACCGGATCCCACCACCACCAGGTCACAGTGTCGTTCGTGTGTCGTCATGACTCGGCTCTCCGGGGGCTGACACCGTCACCGATCGCCACCATACGCAGGGACATGAACAGAGTCCTTTTTCGTGATTTTCTAGAAATTAGAACTTTGTTCCAAAATATGCAATACGCACAGGTGTTCGCTATTCGCGGTAGACGTGGGTGATGGGGCTTGCGGGCCTAGGCGTATCGGCATACGGCCCGGGTCATGAAGAAGTCAGGGGGGCGTCGCCTGTCAGGCGAGCGGCAGCTGGTAGGCCTCGAGCAGCCACAGCAGGGCGCTGATGGTGACGAACGACAGCAGCGTGCCCAGCATCAGGGCCGCAGTGCACACCTCGCCGTGGCCGTAACGCTGGCCGAGGAGCGGATAGATGCTGATCATCGGCGCGCTGGCGATCACGACCGCAGCCGTGGCCAGGGCGGGATCGATGGGCGGCAGCCACCAGAGCAGCAGGAAAATGATGAGCGGATGGAGCAGCAGCTTGCCGGTCACCACCTGGGCGACATCGCCGAGCATGCCGCCGATGCGCAGCCCGTAGAGGGTGCCACCGATCACGAACAGGGCGGTCGGTGCGGCGGCGGTGGCCAGCATGTCGATGGTGCGCGAGATCGGCGCGGGCAGGCTGATGCCGCTGAGTGCTGCCAGGATGCCGGCAAAGATGCCGATCAGAATCGGGTTGCGGGTCAGCCGGACCGCGGTACGGCGCAGGGCGGTGAAGAAGGAGACCCCGGTCTGGCGGCTCGCCTCGCCCAGGGCCAGGGCGGTGGGGATGATCAGCAGGTTCTCGACCATCATGTTCAGGGCCAGCGCGATCACCGCGCTCGAGCCCACCACCATCGCGGCCACGGGGTAGCCGATGAAGCCGCTGTTGGCCGCCGACATGCCCAGGGCCAGGATCCCGCTTTCGCCCAGCGGCTTGCCACGATGGCGGGCCAGCAGCCAGGCACCCAGGAACAGGATGGCCGAACCACCGCCGTAGGCGGCGAGATAGACGGGATTGAAGACCTCGTCCAGCGGGCGCTGGACGAGGGCGCGGAAGATCAGGGCCGGCAGTGCGAAGTTGATCACGAAGCCGCTCAGGCCCTGGACCTGCTCCTTGCTGAACAGGCGCAGCATGACCGCCAGGAAGCCGATGCCGATGAGCAGGAAGATGGGCGTGGTGATGGCGAGGATATCGAGCATGTCGATTACCGGAGCCAGCCCCGAGGGCCGGGCCGCGCTCTCAACTGACCTGCATGGCGATCTGGTGCGCCTTTTCCTGCAGCAGCGGCAGGAAGCGTTCCGTCAGCGTGGCCAGGTCGATACGAGCGGCGTTGGTGCTGACGTTGATCGCGCCGAGCAGCCGGCCGTGGGCGTCGAAGGTCGGCACGGCCAGCGAGCGCAGGCCGGAGTCGAGCTCCTGGTCGACGATACAGTAGCCCTGCTCGCGGACCCGGCGCAGGCAGTCGCGCAGCTCGCGCTTGTCGGTGATGGTGTGCTCGGTGTGTCGCTCCAGCGTCACCGTCTCGAGCAGGGCGTCGAGCTCCTCGTCGGGCAGTTGCGCGAGCAGCACGCGGCCCATCGAGGTCAGCACGGCCGGCAGGCGGGTGCCGACCGCCAGGGTGATGGCCATGAGGCGGTGCGGCGCCGCCGAGCGGCCGACGTAGATCACGTCGCTGCCATCGAGCACGCCCAGCGACGACGACTCGCCGGTTTCCCGGGTGATGTCCTCCAGGTGCTGCTGAATCACCGTGCGGTAGTTGTTGGCCGACAGGTAGGCGTAGCCGAGCTGCAGCGTGCGCGGGGCCAGCTCGAAGTGGCGGTGCTGCTTGCGCACATAGCCCAGGGCGTTGAGCGTGAGCAGAAAGCGCCGGGCACGGGCCCGGTTCATGCCGGTGCGGGCGGCGACCTCGCTCAGCGTCATGCGCGGATGTTCCTGGTCGAAGGCAAGAATCACGTCCAGGCCGCTGGCCAGTGCGGTCACGAAGTCCCGGTCGTCGGGGCTGAGGCGTTCGTCCTTCGGCTGTGTGGTCATCGTCGTGGCGCCACCTTGATCCTGTTGCGTTGCTCGGTTGGAAGCCTGACTCTAGCATAGAGTTCGAAATGCGAACACGTGTCCGCCGATGCGCCATTGGTGGTAGAGCGTGGATGCCAGCCGACGGAGATACCCCATGTACGAACAGCTGTTACGTCATCCCTTCACGAGCGCCGGCGGGCGCGACCATTGCCGGGCCGAGGACCTGATCGCGGCGATGCGCGCGGTGGAGCTGGCGCTGGCCGCCGAGCAGGAGAACCTGGGCCTGCTGCCCGCGGGGACGGCCGAGGCGCTCGATCGGCATCTGGCCCTCGACGCCTTCGACCTCGAGGCGCTGGCGGCCGACACCGTCAAGGGCGGCAATCCGGCGATTCCCTTCGTCAAGCAGGCCAGGGCCGCGCTGCCCGATGCATTGAAGCCGCATTTCCACCGCGGGGCGACCAGTCAGGACATCGTCGACAGCGCGCTGATGCTCGTGCTCAAGCCGCGCCTGACGCGCTGCCGACGCCTGCTGACGGAGACCACCGCCGCCGGCCGGGCCTTGATGACGGATCACCGTGACACGGCGATGGTCGGCCGCACGCTGATGCAGCAGGCGCTGCCGATCACCTTCGGCGCCAAGGTCGGCCAGTGGCTGTGGGGGCTCCACCAGGCCGGCGAGCGCCTGAACGCGGTACTTGCCGAGGGGCTCTATGTGCAGTTCGGCGGCGCGGTGGGCGTGCATTCGGGCCTCGACGACAGCGGCGTGGCGATCATGACCGGCATGGCGCGACGCCTGGGGCTGGCCGAACCCTGGCTGCCCTGGCACACCGACCGTCAGCCGATCCATGCGCTGGGCTGCGCCCTCGACGCCGTGGCGGTGGCCGCCGAGAAGATCGCGCTGGATGTCGCCCTGATGACCCAGACCGAGATCGGTGAACTCGCCGAGCCCGCCGAGGCCGGGGTCGGTGAATCCTCGTCGATGCCCCACAAGCGCAACCCCGTGGGCTGTGCCCGCATCCGCGCCGCCGCCCGCCAGATCCATGGCGCACTGAACGTGCTGGCCAGCGCCGGTGCGCAACCGCTCGAGCGCGGCCTGGGCGAATGGCATGCCGAGTGGGCGCCGCTGCTCGATGCGGTGCTGCTGCTCGAGGGCGCGCTCGAGACCCTGCACCATCTGCTCGCCGGCCTCGAGGTCCATCCCGAGGCGATGGCCCGCAACCTGGCGGTCACCGGCGGGGCGATCATGGCCGAGCCGGCGGCACGCGTGCTGCAGGGCGTGCTGGCCGGCGACGAGGCCCGCCGCGTCGCCCGCGAGGCCTCGGAGGTCGCGCGTCGTGACGGCGTGGCCTACGCCGAGGCGCTGCTGGCCCACGACCGGGTGGCAGGCAGCGGCATCGACGCCGAGGCACTGCGGCAGGCGGTGCGCCCGGAATTATACATTGGTAGTAGTCGACAGCTCGTCGAACGCGTGCTCGCGCGGCTCGGCGGCTGACAAGTGCTTGTTCCCCCTGGGGATCGGCGAGCCCCACGGCGGCGCGGAGGCGGGGCGTGCGGTGCCGGTCGGTTTGACGCATCGCGCTCGCGGGATTATTTTGTTCGTATCACAAACCCATGTTCACTCACCGAACATTGAGCATCGAGAGAGGCGACATCATGGCCGAAGTTCTCAGCCTGCATGACGCGGTGGCCCGTTACGTCGAGGACGGCGCCACCGTCGCCATGGAAGGCTTCACCCACCTGATTCCCTTCGCCGCCGGCCACGAGATCATCCGCCAGGGCAAGCGCGACCTGACCCTGGTGCGCATGACCCCGGACCTGATCTACGACCAGCTGATCGGCGCCGGCTGCGTGAAGAAGCTGATCTTCTCCTGGGGCGGCAACCCCGGCGTGGGCTCGCTGCACCGCCTGCGCGACGCCGTCGAGAAGGGCTACCCGCACAAGGTCGAGATCCTCGAGCACAGCCACGCCGCCATGGCCTGCGCCTACGAGGCCGGCGCCGCCGGCCTGCCGCTGGCGGTGCTGCGCGGCTACATCGGCAGCGACCTGCCCAAGGTCAACGACCAGATCAAGTTCATCGAGTGCCCGTTCACCGGCGAGCGGCTCGCCGCGGTGCCGTCGATCCGCCCCGACGTCAGCGTGGTCCACGCCCAGAAGGCCGATCGCAAGGGCAACGTGCTGGTCGAGGGCATCGTCGGCGTGCAGAAGGAAGCGGTGCTGGCGGCAAGGCACAGCATCGTCACCGTCGAGGAAATCGTCGACGACCTCGAGGCCACGCCCAACGCCTGCGTGATCCCGGGCTGGGCGATCGACGCCATCGCCGTCGCCGAGAAGGGCGCCTATCCGTCCTATGCGCACGGCTATTACCCGCGTCACAACCGCTTCTACAAGGAGTGGGACACCATCGCCCGCGACCGCGACAGCTTCAACGCCTGGCTCGAGGAAAACGTCTACAACGCCGGAGGAGCGTCCTGATGAGTCTCGAATACACTTCTGCGGAAATGATGACCGTCACCGCGGCGCGGGCGCTGGAAAACGGCACCACCTGCTTCGTCGGTATCGGCCTGCCCAGCGAGGCGGCCAACCTGGCACGCCTGACCCACGCCCCCGACGTGGTGCTGATCTACGAGTCCGGCACCCTGCAGACCAAGCCCGACGTGCTGCCGCTGTCGATCGGCGACGGCGAGCTGTGCGAGACCGCGCTGACCACCGTCTCGGTGCCGGAGATGTTCCGCTACTGGCTGCAGGGCGGCAAGATCGACGTGGGCTTCCTGGGCACCGCGCAGATCGATCGCTACTGCAACCTCAACACCACCCTGATCGGCGACTACACCGCGCCCAAGGTGCGCCTGCCGGGTGGCGGCGGGGCGCCGGAGATCGCCACCAACGCCGGTGAGGTGTTCATCACCCTCAAGCACTCCAAGCGCACCTTCGTCGACCAGGTCGACTTCGTCACCACCCTGGGCTTCGGCCGCGACGGCAAGGGCCGCGACGGCGTGCCCAACATCGGCAAGGGTCCGACCCGGGTGATCACCGACCTGTGCGTGATGAAGCCCGATCCCGAGACCAGGGAGCTGGTGGTGGTCTCGCTGCACCCGGGCGTCACCGCCGAGCAGGTCCAGGAGGCCACCGGCTGGGAGATCCGTTTCGCCGAGGCGCTCGAGACCACCGCCGAGCCCAGCGAGAAGGAACTCGAGGTGCTGCGCGAGCTGAAGGCGCGGACCGAACGCCACCATTCAGGAGAGTGAGCGATGAACGACGTCTACCTTTGCCGGCCGCTGCGTTCGCCGGTCGGCCGCTTCGGCGGCACCCTGGCCAGCGTGCGCCCCGATGACCTGGCGGCACGCCTGTTTGAGGCGGTGCTGGCCCAGCACCCCGGGGTCGATCCCGCGGCGATCGATGACGTGATCATGGGTTGCGCCAACCAGGCGGGCGAGGACAACCGCAGCGTGGCGCGCATGGCGGCGCTGCTCGCCGGGCTGCCGACCTCGGTGCCGGGCTCGACCGTCAACCGCCTGTGCGGCTCGAGCATGGACGCCATCGGTACCGCGGCGCGGGCGATCCGTGCCGGCGAGGCCGACCTGATCCTGACCGGCGGCGTGGAGTCCATGTCCCGTGCGCCCTATGTCATCGGCAAGGCCGGCTCCGCCTTCTCGCGCGGCCAGCAGATGGAGGACACCACCATCGGCTGGCGCTTCGTCAACCCGCTGATGGAGAAGCGCTACGGCACCCACTCGATGCCCGAGACCGCCGAGAACGTCGCCGAGCAGTTCAAGATCTCGCGCGAGGACCAGGACCGCTATGCCTTCCGTTCGCAGCAGCTGACCAAGGCGGCCCAGGAGTCGGGGCGGCTCGGCGAGGGGATCGTGCCGATCGAGATCCCGCGGCGCAAGCAGGAGCCGCTGATCTTCGACACCGACGAGCACCCGCGGCCCGAGACCACCCTCGAGAAGCTCGCCAAGCTGCCCACGCCGTTCCGCGAGAACGGCACCGTCACCGCCGGCAACGCCTCCGGGGTCAACGACGGCGCAGCGGCGATGTTCGTCGCCAGCGAGGCGGCGCTCAAGCGCTACGATCTGGAGCCGGTCGCGCGCATCCACGGCATGGCCACCGCCGGCGTCGAGCCGCGGATCATGGGTGTGGGTCCGGTGCCGGCGACGCGCAAGCTGCTCGACAAGCTGGGCATGAGCATCGACCAGATGGACGTGCTCGAGCTCAACGAGGCCTTCGCCGCCCAGGTGCTGGCGTGCCTGCGCGAGCTCGGCGTCGCCGACGACGACCCGCGGGTCAACCCCAACGGCGGCGCCATCGCACTCGGCCACCCGCTGGGCATGTCCGGCGCGCGGATCATCAGCTCGGCGGCCTACGAGCTGGCGCGCAGCAACCAGCGCTTCGCGCTGTGCACCATGTGCATCGGCGTGGGGCAGGGCATCGCCACGGTGATCGAGCGAGTCTGAATGGTCGCGACATAAGAAACCCCAAAAAGGAACAGTCCTCTGATGGAGGCGATTACCAACTTTTCCGTACGCATTGTGCAGCGCTATCTGCCCAGTGCCTTCGTCCTGGCGGTGATTCTCACCGCCATTGTTTTTGTGCTCGGCATGGCGGTGAGCGGCGAGTCTCCGATGGCCATGGCCAGCTACTGGGGCCAGGGCTTCTCGTCGCTGTTCAAGTTCGGCATGCAGATGGTGCTGGTGCTGTTGACCGGCTATGTGCTGGCGCTGACGCCCGTCATGCAAACGCTGCTGACCCGTCTGACACGGAATGCCAGTACCCCACGGCAGGCGTTGCTGCTGACGATCGTCGTCAGTTTCACCTGCTATTACCTGAACTGGGGGTTCGGCATGATCGCCGGGGCGATCCTGGCGCGGGAGATGGGGCGACGGGTGGCGGTGCACTTTCCGCTGATCGTCGCCGCCGCCTATGGGGGTGAACTGGTACGCGGGCCGTCGTCGTCGATCCCCCTGGTGATCGCGACGCCCGGGCATTTCATGGAGGACGCCATCGGCATCGTGCCGGTGTCCGAGACGCTGTACTCGGTCTGGAACATTGCCCTGACCCTCGGCCTGCTGGCCCTGCTGATCATTTTCTTCATGCTGCAGCGTCAGCCGAGCCGTATCGCCCGCTTCACGGCGGACGACGAGGCGGTCGATGACGAGACCCCGCAAGGAGCGGGCGGGCGGAGCTTCTCCGATCGCCTCGAACACAGCCGCGTGCCCACGCTGTTCCTGGGGCTGCTGGCGGCCGCCTACCTGGTCGGCAAGGTCGTCGAGCATGGCTTCAGCATCAACCTCAACACCATCATCCTGGTGTTCCTGGCGCTGGGGCTGATGCTGCACCATAGCCCCGCCGCCTATCTGCAGGCGGCCGAGCGCGCCGTCGGCGCGGGGCGCGGCATCATCGTCCAGTTCCCGCTGTATGCCGGTATTGCCGGCATGATGACCCATGCCGACCTGGTGACCCAGTTCTCCGAGGCGATCATCTCGCTGTCGAACTCGGCTACCTTCCCGCTGCTGACGTTCCTGTCCGCCGGCGTGGTGAACTTCTTCATCCCCTCCGGAGGCGGGCAGTGGGCGATTCAGGGGCCGATCATGATGCAGGCGGCCCATGCGCTGGGGGCGGATCCGGCACAGACCATCATGGCCTTCACCTGGGGAGACGGCTGGACAAACCAGATTCAGCCATTCTGGGCATTGCCCCTGCTGGGGGTCGCCGGTCTTTCCGCGCGTGACATCATGGGGTATCTGCTGATCTGGCTGGTGATCTCGGGTGTCACGATCGCCGGGACTTTCGTTGCATTGTCGGTTTTCGGATGAGAATCGGCTCGTGAGGAGTATGAAATGGCTTTTCTGACGATCCATGGCCGCAGCGTCGCCTACCGTCTGCTGGGCGCCGAGGCCAATCCGCTGGTGGTGATGGCGCATCCGCTGGGCATGACCCAGGCGGTGTGGGACGACGTCCTGGCGCGTCTGCTGCCGCGCTATCGGGTGCTGACCTGGGACCTGCCGGGGCACGGTGCCAGCCAGGCCTGGCCGGTCGACGGCGGCGACATCACCCCGGCCGACCTGGCCCTCGAGGCGCTGGCCCTGGCGGATCACGCCGGTGCCGAGCGCTTTCATTTCGTCGGCACCTCGATCGGCGGGGTGGTCGGCCAGCAGCTGATCGCCGCCCACGGCGAGCGGCTGCTGTCGGCGACCCTGACCAACACCGGCGCGGTGATCGGCAACGCCGAGCTGTGGAACACCCGGGCCCGGCGCGTGCGCGAGGAAGGGCTGGCGGCGATGGCCGGCGAGATCGTGCCGCGCTGGTTTGCCCCCGCCCTGGTCGAGGCCGATCCGGCGCTGAAGGCCGGCTGGTGCGTGCAGATGGGGCGTGGCGACGGCGAGTCCTACGCGCGGCTGTGCGAGATGCTGGGCCGCGACACCTTCACCGGCCAGCTGAGCGGCAAGGGCGTGGCCGTTCACCTGCTGGGCGGCAGCGAGGACGCGGCCACGCCGCCGGCGACCCTCGAGACGCTCGCCGGCGAGTGCGACGGTGCGCCGCTGACGATCTTCGACGGCGTCGGCCACGTGCCCTCGGTGGAGGCACCCGAGCGCTTCGCCGCCTCGCTGCGCGCGGCGCTGGCGGTGGACCTGGGTGACGTGGGCGCCCACGGCGTCGCTTATGCCACCGGCCTGGAGACGCGCAAGCAGGTCCTCGGCGAGGCGCACGTCGCGCGCTCGACCGACAACGCCGCCAGTCTCGATGCGCCCTTCCAGCAGATGATCACCCGGCTGGCCTGGGGCGAGCTGTGGAGCAACGACGACCTGACGCGTCGCGAGCGCAGCATGATCACCACCGGCATCCTCGCCGCGCTGGGTCGCGAGGAGCTGGAGCTGCACCTCAAGACCGCCAAGCGTATCGGCCTGAGCGAGGCCGAACTGCGGCAGGTGCTGATGCACGTGGCGATCTACGCCGGGGTGCCGGCGGCCAACCACGCCTTCGCGCTGGCCAAGCAATTGGGCTGGGGCGGCGAGCCGTGCTGATGGCTTAGCCATGCCCTGGCGCTTCACGCCAGACGCGACGCCCGACCCGATGGTCGGGCGTTCTGTTTGAGGTGACCCGCCATTACGACCAAGGTCGGGGGCGAATCTTGGGAATTGACAGGTTACCGCTTGCAATTTGCCGCTTTCACGACCGGCGAGCATGCCAGAATAGGCAGCACCGAGGAAGGTTCGCAAAACGAACTTACGTTCGTCTAATGGATAAAAGGCTCGACCTCGGTAATCCTGACGTCAATTCGACCGCCGTGTCGCCTCGACTCATCATCCAACCAACAATCAAGGGGCTAGCCATGAACCGTACTCTTGCACGCTGTCTTCTCGCGCTGTCCGTCGCCGGCCTGGCAACCGGTGCCCAGGCCGAGACCACCCTGCGTCTGTCGCACTTCTGGCCCGGGGCCTCGGCGATCAACAAGCAGCTCTTCGAGCAGTGGGCCAAGACCGTCGAGAAGGAGTCCAACGGCGAGATCAAGGTCCAGAACTTCCCCTCGCAGACCCTGAGCCAGGCCGACGAGACCTATGATGCCGCGGTCAACGGCATCGCCGATATCGGCATTACCGCGCAGGGCTACACCAATGGCCGCTTCCCGCTGAGCCAGATCGTCGAATTGCCGGGCGTGGCCGAATCGGCGCCGCAGGGGGCCTGCGTGCTGCAGACGCTCTACGACGAGAACAAGATCGCCAGCGAGTACGACGATTCTCACGTGCTGTTCATGTTCACCACCGGCCCGGGCTATATCCACACCAAGGACACCGACGTCCAGAAGCCCGGCGATCTCGAGGGGCTGCGCATCCGTCGCCCGACGGCGGTGGCCGGCGAGATTCTCAAGAACATGGGCGCGCAGCCAGTGGGCATGCCCGCACCGGACATCTACACCTCGCTGCAGCGTGGCGTGATCGATGGCCTGAGCTTCCCGTGGGAAGGCATCAAGAGCTTCCAGCTCGGCGAGCAGCTCCACTACCACACCCAGGTACCGTTCTACACGCTGATCTTCGTCGCCACCATGAACCAGAACACCTACGACCGCCTCAGCCCCGAGGCCAAGAAGGTGATCGACGCCAACTCCGGCATGAAATGGGCGCAGAAGGCCGGTGACGTGTTCGCCGCCCAGGACAAGGCGGGCAAGGCGCAGGCCGAGAAGGCCGGCGACACCATTCGCGTGATCGACAATCCGCTGCAGGATTCCGCCTGGCAGAAGCCGCTGCAGGACGGGATCGACAGCTACCTGAGCGATCTCGAATCGCGCGGTCTCGATCAGGCGCGTGATGTCTATCAGGCGGCACTCGATGCCAGCCAGGCCTGCGGCCAGTAATCCGGAGACGCAGCATGCAAGCGCTTCTGAGAACCAGTCGCTGGCTGGAGCGTCTGTGCCGGGTCATCGCCGGCGCCGCGCTCGTCGGCATGCTGGCGGTGACGGTGATCGACGTCGCCCTGCGCTACCTCTATCGCCTCAGCGACGGCGCGCTGTCGCTGAGCGTGACGGGCAGTGTCGAGCTGGTCAGTTACCTGATGCTGTTCGCGCTGCTGGCGGCCATGGCCGCCAACGTCGAGAAGGGCCAGGTGGTGGTCGAGGCCTTCAGTCACGGGCTGAGCGAGACCGTCAAGGCGCGCGTTGCCGGCGTCTATCTGCTGGGCTTCGTGGCGCTGGGCGCGGTGCTGTGCGTGGGCCTGTGGGACTCGGCGGCGAGCGCGGCGTCCCATGGTGAGACGACCCAGGATCTGCGCATTCCCATGGCGCCCATCTATTACGTCGCCGCCGGGCTGTGCGCCCTGCTCAGCCTGCGTTGTCTGCTGCACGCCGTGCTCGGCACGGTGTTCGCTCACCAGGTGGAGAGCGTCGAATGAGTAGTGAAATGATCGGGGCGCTGGGGCTGGGGCTGCTGCTGGTGCTGATGGTGCTGCGCGTGCCGGTGGCGCTGTGCATGCTGATCGTCGGCGTCGGCGGCTTCTCCCAGGTGATCTCCTGGGGGGCCGCCGTCTCGATGGTCAAGTCGGTGCCCGTCGAGGTGCTGTCGAACTACAGCTTCAGCGCGATTCCCATGTTCATCCTGATGGGCGTGCTCGCGGCGCACTCCGGCATGGCCGGCAAGCTGTTCGATTCCACGCGCACCCTGTGCGGCGGCTGGAAGGGCGGCCTGGCGATCGCCGCGGTCGGCTCGTGCGGGATGTTCTCGGCGATCTCCGGCTCGTCGCTGGCCACCGCCAGCACCATGACCCGCGTGGCGCTGCCCGAGATGGAACGCCTCGGCTACAACCGCGGCCTGGCCACCGGCGCGCTGGCCGCCGGCGGCACCCTGGGCATCATGATTCCGCCGAGCATCGCCCTGCTGATCTACGCCATCCTCACCGAGCAGTCGGTGGGCGACATGTTCATCGCCGGCTTCGTGCCCGGGCTGATGGGGCTGCTGTTCTATGCCCTGACGGTGAGCATCGTGGTGCATGTCAAGCCGTCGCTGGCGGTGCCGGGCGAGCCGACCTCCTGGGGCGAGAAGCTGGCCTCGCTGGCGGGGCTGCTGCCGTTCTTCGGGGTCTTCCTGGTGATCATCCTGGGCATCTACTTCGGCCTGTTCACCCCCACCGAGGGGGCCAGCGTCGGCGCCTTCGCCACCCTGGTCTACGCCGTGGTCAAGGGGCTGCGCGGCCGGGAGCTGTGGACGGCGATCCAGGAGACCCTGGGTCTGTCGACGGTGGTGTTCTTCATGCTGGTGGGCGCCGATACCCTGGGCTACTTCATCTCGGTATCGCGGATCTCGTTCTCGATCAGCGACTTCATCTACGGGCTGTCGCTGTCGCCGATGCTGGTCGTGCTGTGCATCCTGCTGCTGTACTTCGTGCTGGGGATGTTCATGGACTCGATCGCCATGCTGGTGATCACCGTCCCGGTGGTGTTCCCGATCATCCAGACGCTGGGCATCGACCCGATCTGGTTCGGCATCGTCACCGTGCTGACCGTGGAGCTGGGGCTGATCACGCCGCCGGTGGGCATGAACGTCTTCGTCATCAAGGCGATGGCGCCGCATGTGCGGCTCGGCGAGATCTTCCGCGGCGTGTCGCCGTTCATCGCCTCCGACTTCGTGCGCCTGGCGCTGCTGATCCTGTTCCCGGCCCTGACGACCTACCTGTTGACCGTGTAGCCGGTTGTCGTCGCCACTCTGCCGCCGCCGGCCTCCGGGTCGCGGCGGTTTTCGGTCGGCTGACCCGGCCCCGCGGCTGGGGTAAAGTCGGGGCCCGTCCGTCGAGGGGCTCGTCGCTCATGCTCAATCCGCGCGTCAAGCTGCGTCACCTGCAGGCCTTTCTCGAGCTGGCCAAGCGGCGCAGCTTCGTGCGCGCCGCCGAGAGCCTGTCGATCTCGCAGCCGGCGCTCTCCAAGGCGATTCGCGAGCTCGAGGATCACCTCGGCACGCCGCTGTTCGAGCGCAGCCCGCAGGGGGTGTCGCTCAATCAGGCCGGGCTGACCCTGCTGCGCCACGCCGGGCCGGCGCTGCGTGCGCTGGACGAGGGCATCACGGCGATCGGCGACGCTCAGGGGGGCGAGCGGCGCATCCGGGTCGGCGCCCTGTCCACGGTGGAGAGCCGCTTCCTGCCGCAGGCCATCGAGCGCCTGCATGCCCGGCACGACGATATCGGCGTGCGGGTGGTCGACGGCCCCAGCGCCTACCTGCTGTCGCGACTGCGCGCCGGCGAGCTCGACCTGGTGGTGGGGCGCATGACCGAGGCCCGGGAGATCCGCGACCTGACCTTCGAACACCTCTACTACGAGCCGCTGGTGGTGGTGGTGCGCGCCGGCCATGCGTTGTCGTCCAGCCGGACGCCGCCGCTGCAGCGGCTCGGCGAGTTTCCCTGGGTGCTGCCGCCGCCGCAGACCACGCTGCGTCAGCAGGTCGACAGCTTCTGCGTGCGCCAGGCGCTGGCCTTGCCGGGCCGGGTGCTGGAGACGCTCTCGCTGGCCGTCAGCCGCCGCTACGTGCTGGACAGCGACGCCCTGTGGGTCGCCCCTCGCGAGGCGGTGATCGAGGACGTCGCGGCCGGGCGACTGGCGGTGCTGGAGGTGGGGCTGGAACGCCAGGGCGGCTCGGTCGGCCTGTGCATCAACGCCAGCCTGCGCCCCTCGCTGGCCCTGGAGGCGTTCTGCGAGATGCTGCGCGAGGTGGCGGCAGCGTATCGTTGAGTGCCCGGGGCGTCGCGTCACACGTACTCGGGATCGCTCGTCCTCACCGTCACGGCTTCCGCCTCGCCCGGCACCGTGATCGAGAACTCGCCGTTGCCCAGGTAGGTGGCGACATGCCCGTCATGGGTGCGGAAGCTCGGCAGCCCGCCCCGGGTGGCGCCATGCGCATGCAGGGGGCCGAGCTCGCGGGCATCGTCGAACACGTCGATCATGTACTCACGGCCCAGGTCGTCGAAGGCCATGATGGTTTTCTCGTGATGGGGCATGAGGGTCGTCTCCCGATCGGATTTTCACGCTGTCAGCGATAGGTCTAGCAGGCCGGCGCGGCGCTGACGAGGGGTCTTGTGCATCGGGCCATAACCCATGGGTTATGGTGGCGGCCCGAGATTTCATTTCCCCTCGGGCGAGGCCGCGGCGAGACTGGGCGACGCCTGTACCCCGAGGGGTACTCCACCGACTTCACGAGACGCCAGCCATGCAAGACTCCGACAATCAGCGCTTCGTGCCCCGTGACCGCAACTGGCACCCGCCTGCCTATGCGCCGGGCTACAAGACCAGCGTGCCGCGTTCGCCGAATCAGGCGCTGGTCAGCCTGCAGCATCCCAGCCGCAGCGAGCTGACCGGGCCCCGCTTCGAGGCGCTGCGCCTGGGGCCGCACGACAACGATCTGCTGATGAACTACCGCGAGGGCCAGGGGCAGGACGGTCTGCCGATCGGCGAACGTATCGTCATGTTCGGCCGCGTCGTCGACCAGTTCGGCAAGCCGGTGCCGCATACCCTGGTGGAAATGTGGCAGGCCAACGCCGGCGGCCGCTATCGCCACAAGAAGGACGGCTACCTGGCGCCGCTCGACCCCAACTTCGGCGGCGTCGGGCGCTGCCTGACCGATGCACAGGGCTGGTATCACTTCCGCACCGTCCGCCCGGGCCCCTATCCGTGGCCCAACGATCCCAACTCCTGGCGCCCGGCGCACATCCACGTCTCGGTGATGGGGCCGGCGATCGCCACGCGCCTGATCACCCAGATGTACTTCGAGGGCGACCCGCTGATTCCGCGCTGCCCGATCGTCCAGACCCTCGGCGACCCCGAGGCCGTGGACACGCTGACCGGCCGCCTGGACATGGCGCGCAGTCGGCCGATGGACTACCTGGCCTATCGTTTCGACATCGTCACGCGCGGCGAG
This sequence comes from Modicisalibacter sp. 'Wilcox', assembly GCF_010993675.1. Taxonomy (NCBI): domain Bacteria; kingdom Pseudomonadati; phylum Pseudomonadota; class Gammaproteobacteria; order Oceanospirillales; family Halomonadaceae; genus Modicisalibacter; species Modicisalibacter sp. 'Wilcox'. The sequence continues at coordinate 126,630 of NZ_WNXF01000007.1, read as the reverse complement.
CTGCAGACCTACTTCGAGAATCAGGGGTGACATCATGAGCCAACAACCGACCCGTGAAGGCGGCCTGCTGTACCGCGAGACACCGTCGCAGACCGCGGGCCCCTACGTGCACATCGGCCTGGCGCTGGATGTCGCCGGGCTGCCGCTGCGTGACGAGGAGATCTGGAACCGCCTGGCCGCGCCGGAGGCCGAGGGCGAGGTGATCGAGCTGGTCGGCACGGTGATCGACGGCAACGGCGATCCGGTGCGCGATGCTTTCATCGAAGCCTGGCAGGCCGACGCCAATGGCAACTTCCAGCCGGACTTCGACCTGCGCAAGCCGTTCAACAGCTTCGGACGTTCCGCCACCACCGCCGACGGTGACAGCGAGTGGTCCTTCACCACCGTCAAGCCGGGGCGCGTGCCGGCCGCCAACGGCAAGCCGATGGCACCGCACGTCTGCCTGGCGGTGTTCGCCCGCGGGATCAACATCCACCTCAACACGCGGCTGTACTTCGACGACGAGGCCGAGGCCAATGCCGCCTGCCCGGTGCTCAACGCCGTCGAGTCGCCGGCCCGGCGCGAGACGCTGATCGCCCGGCGCGAGGAGGCCGACGGCAAGGTTCGCTATCGTCTCGACATCCGCCTGCAGGGCGAGGGGGAAACGGTCTTCTTCGACATCTGAGGCGAAGCGATCACCAACCCGGCATTCCTTGCGGCCCGGCGCCCTTCGGCGTCGGGCCGTGTCGTCATGCATGACGACTGTCTCATCACGACAGGCGAAACGACCTCGCAATGCCAATTTGCGACATCGATGTCGTTTCTGCGTGCGTTCCTCCCGGCCTATCCGCAAGAATGACCGACAGGCGGATGCCATTTTCCCCCGTTCGGGTCGTCAGGTACTCTCTCCATGTCGGCCATTGGCAACCGCTCCACAACCCACAACAAGCACAAGACGCCCCGGTATGCTCCGGGGTGAATCCGTGGATAGAGGAGAGAACCCGCATGGCATCCTCCCGGACAGCAAGCGCATCACCGACGGTCGGCCGCACCCCCACCCCCCAGACCCTGGGGTTCCTGCTGCTGGACAATTTTACCCTGATTTCCCTGGCCTCGGTGATCGAGCCGCTGCGCATGGCCAACCAGCTGGCGGGGCGCGAGCTGTATCGATGGTATACCCTGAGCGTCAACGGGGAGCCGGTGCGTGCCAGCGACGGGCTGCAGGTCACGCCGGATGCCTCGACGTCGATTCCGCTGTCGCTCGACTGGGTGGTGGTCTGCGGGGGTGTGGCACCGCATCGCAGCGTGACCCGCGAGCATATCGCCTGGCTGCAGTCCCAGGCCCGCCAGTCGCGGCGCCTGGGGTCGGTGTGCACCGGCAGCTGGGCGCTGGCCAAGGCCGGTCTGCTGGACGGCTACGAGACCAGCATCCACTGGGAGTGCCTGGCCGCGATGCAGGAGGCCTTCCCGCGCGTGCCTCTGACCACCCGGCTGTTCTCGATCGATCGCGACCGCTTCACCGCCTCCGGCGGCACCGCGCCGCTGGACATGATGCTCAACCTGATCGGCCAGGATCACGGTCGCGAGCTGGCCGCCGGCATCTCCGAGATGTTCATCTACGACCGCGTGCGCGGCGAGCAGGACCAGCAGCGCGTGCCGCTCAAGCACGTGCTGGGCACCACCCAGCCCAAGCTGCTGGAAATCGTCGCGCTGATGGAGGCCAATCTCGAGGAGCCCATCGCGCTCGATGAACTGGCCACCTACGTGGACGTGTCCCGACGCCAGCTGGAGCGGCTGTTCCAGAAGTACCTCAACTGCTCGCCGTCGCGCTATTACCTCAAGCTGCGCCTGACCCGGGCCCGGCAGCTGCTCAAGCAGACCTCGATGTCGATCATCGAGGTGGCCTCGGCCTGCGGCTTCGTGTCCACGCCGCACTTCTCGAAGTGCTACCGGGAGTACTTCGGCATGCCCCCGCGCGACGAGCGGGGCGGCATCGGCACGCGGCAGGGACGCGGCGACGACGGCGAGCGATCCCGGGTGGTGCGTCGTGCCCTGCTGGAGACGTCCCCGGAACCCATGTCGAGTGCCGTGCTGGCGCTGAACCAGGCGCAGGGCGAGCCGACCTACGCCAGCGTGCCGCTCTAGATGTGATCTCGCGGCAGGTCGTTCATCCGGCGCCTGGCCGCGGGAGCGACTTCAGTCGCGATGAAGGCGCCGCCGGGCCGTCGGTGTCGGGGGGGAATCCTCTCCCGCACGCCTTCCGGTCAGGCTGACCGGCGTGGCTGCACATGCTAATGCGAGACCCCCGGCAGGGGGGGCACGGAAGAGAGCCCTTGCCGGAGATCCGGCCCGGCCCTGTATACTGGCGCGATCCTCATTACCCGGGAACGCGCTGGCATGACAAGGGACTGGTCGCGCAGGCTGCTGCGTTACATCCTGCTGGGCCTGGCCGCCTTCGTGCTGGCCTCGCTGGCAATGGTCCTGTTCTTTCGCGTGGTGCCGGTGTTCGGTTCGATGGTGATGGTCGAACGCCAGGTGCAGGCCTGGACGGCAGGCGAGTCGCTCGACATTCAGCAGTCCTGGATGCCCTGGGAGCGGCTCTCCGACAATGCCAAGCTGGCGGTGATCGCCGGCGAGGACCAGCGCTTTCCCGACCACTTCGGCTTCGACTTCAACCAGCTGCGCAAGGCCCTCACCACCTGGCAGTCGGGCGGGGATCTGCGCGGCGCGAGTACCATCAGCCAGCAGACCGCCAAGAACCTGTTCCTGTGGACCGGGCACAGCTGGGTCCGCAAGGGGCTCGAGGCCTGGTTCACGGTGCTGCTCGAGACGCTGTGGCCCAAGCAGCGCATCCTCGAGGTCTATCTCAACATCGTCGAATGGGATGACGGTGTTTTCGGCCTCGAGGCGGCGGCCCGGCACTACTTCGGGGTTTCCGCCGACAACCTGAGCGTGCTGCAGGCCAGCCGGCTGGCGGCGATCCTGCCCAACCCGCGCGGCTGGAGCGCCTCGCGGCCCTCCGCGCATGTAATGCGTCGCAGCCGCTGGATCCGCCAGCAGATGCGCCAGCTGGGTGGCACGGCCTATCTGCAGCGGCTGTAGGCCACGATCGGCTCGATGACCGGAATGTTATCGCGGCAGGCCCGGGCGATGGCTGGCAGCCGCGACGGCGCCCCGTTATGGTGTGGCCCCTTTCGCCAATCAACGAGGCGCTTCTCATGACTGCACGCAAGATCGGCCTCGTCGGCCTGGGCAAGATCGCCCGCGATCAGCACCTGCCGGCGCTTGCCGCCAACCCCGATCTCGAGCTGGTGGCGGTGGCCAGCCCCGGCGCCGCCCTGGACGGCGTCGACGGCTTCGAGTCGCTGTCGGCGATGCTCGCGGCGCGTCCCGAGCTTGACGCGATCACCCTGTGCACGCCGCCGGGCGTGCGCCATGCGCTGGCCTCTGAGGCGCTCGCCGCGGGCAAGCCCGTGATGCTGGAAAAGCCGCCCGGTGCCACGCTCAGCGAGGTCGAACTGCTGGCCCGGCAGGCCGAGAGCGCCGGCCTGACCCTGTTCGCCAGCTGGCATTCCCGCCATGCGCCGGGGGTGGCGCCGGCCCGCGAATGGCTTGCCGACCGCGAGATCCACCGTGTGCAGATCGTGTGGAAGGAGGACGTGCGCGTCTGGCACCCCGGTCAGGAGTGGATCTTCGAGCCCGCCGGCATGGGGGTGTTCGACCCCGGCATCAACGCCCTGTCGATCGTCACCGCGATCCTCCCGCGGCCGTTCTTCCTGCGCGATGCGCTGCTGCAGGTGCCGGCCAACCGCCAGGCGCCGATCGCCGCGCAGCTGCGCTTCACGGACACCGCGGGAGCGCCGGTCGAGGCCGATCTCGACTTCCTGCAGACCGGGCCCCAGACCTGGGACATTCACGTGGAAACCGACGCCGGCCGGCTGACGCTGACGAAGGGCGGCAGCGAGCTGACGATCGCCGGCGAGTCGGTACCCGTGGGCCCGGCCGGGGAGTACCCGGCCCTGTATGCGCGTTTCGCCGAGCTGCTCGATAGCGGCGCGTCCGACGTCGACCCGGCCCCGCTGCGTCACGTCGCCGACGCCTGCCTGCTGGGGCGGCGCGAGGCGGTGGCGGCCTTTCATTTCCCCTGACATGCCAACGCCGGGCGAGTCGCCCGGCGTTGGCTAGGCATTGTCTGAAAACTGTCTGCGCTCGGCCATACTGCGTTAAAAATCAGCTCAAAATGCTCATTTACACCCCGTAAACTCCGCCTTTTCGCTGATTTTTGCCTTGTCTGACCTTCGCTCGTCGACTTTTCAGACAGTGCCTAGTGTCGGCTTCAGTCCCGGGCCTTACTCCTCGGGCAGCGCGTAGGCGACCACCTGATCGCCGACCTGCTGCTTGAGGATGGTGTTGCCGCCGCCGATGAAGACCACGTATTCGCGGCCCTGGTACTCGTAGACCGCCGGGTTCGATACGGACGGCGCCTGGGCCTGGTCCGACCACAGTTCCTTGCCGCTCTCGAGCGAGTAGGCCCGGACCCTGGCATCCATCGAGGCGCCGATGAACACCACGCCGCCGGCGGTGACCGCCGGTCCGCCGATGGTCGGCGATCCCCAGCTTTCGGGCATGAAGAAGCCGTACTGCTGGGAGGCGCCGACGGGCCGGCGCCATTTCACGTCACCGGTGGTCATGTCCAGCGCGACCAGTTCGCCGTAGGGCGGCTCCCAGCAGGGCATGCCGAGCCAGTTGCGGGCCACCTCGAGCCGCAGCCCGTAGGGCGCGCCCGTCTGCGGCGCGAAGCCGCTCTCGTTGCCGGAGCCGCTGTCGGCCTTCTCGTAGGCCTGGCGGTCATAGAGCTTGATGGTCTGCACGATGTGCGAGGTGTTGACGATCGCGGTCTGGCTCTCGGGGTCGAAGGCCACGCCGCCCCACTGGATGCCGCCAGCGCTGTCGGGATAGGCCAGGGTGCCTTCGCCCCGGGTGGTGGGCGGCGTGTACATGCCCTCGTAGGTCAGCTTGTCCCACAGCGCCGAGCACTGGCCACCGCTCACCGCATCGGCCAGCCACCAGACCCCGGGCTTCTTCGACTGGTCGAGCAGCGGCTTGGGCTTGGTGGGGAAGGGCTGGGTCGCCGCGTATTTCTCGCCCTTCACGGAACCGTCGCCCTGCGGCACCGCTCGCTCCTCGATGGGCCAGACATCCTCGCCGGTCAGCCGGTTGACGACGAACAGGAAGCCCATCTTGGTGGACTGGATCAGCGCCGGAATCTGCTTGCCGTCGACGGTGATGTCCATCAGCGTCGGCGCAGCATTGATGTCGTAGTCCCAGACGTCATGGTGTACCCACTGGCGTGACCACACCACCTTGCCGGTGTCGACATCGAGCGCCGTCGTGGAGGTGGCCAGCGGGGCCTTTTCGGTGCGGTTGCCGCCCCAGTAGTTGGGCGAGGGCGAGGACACCGGCAGGTAGACGAGGCCGTGTTCCTCGTCGGCCGACATCTGCGTCCAGACGTTGGCGGTGCCACTCTTCTCGCGCATCGCGTCGGAGAGTGCCTGGAAGGTCCATTCACGCTCGCCGGTGCGGGCATTGATGGAGAACACCGTGCCCGGCGGTGCCTGCTCGAAGGCCCAGTCCTTGCCGGCCCAGCCGAGGATCAGGTGATCGCCGACCACGGTCGGCGGCTGCAGCACCGACAGCGGCCACTTGGCGTGGGTGTCGTTCCACTGGTTGATGTCGAGTACGCCATTGTCGGCGAACGACTGACAGGCCTTGCCGGTGTCCGCGTCCACGGCGAACAGGCGCGCATCCATGGTGCCGATGTAGACGATCTTCTGGCACGGTTCGCCGGCGACCGGGTCATCCGCCTGCCAGTAGGCCACGCCGCGGTTCTTCAGCGCGGGCTGGGTCATGGCCTCGAGCTTCGACTGGGTGTCGAAGCTCCACTTCTGCTCGCCGGTGGCCGGGTCGAGCGCCAGGATGCGATAGAACGGCGTGCCGATGTACAGCGTGTCGTTGGCGAAGATGGGCGTCGCCGACCAGACCGTGGCGGGCCGCTCGCCCGAGCCGTCCGAGACGTCGCCGGTGTGCACTTCCCAGACCTTTTCGAGATCGTCGACGTTGTCGGTGGTGATCTGATCGAGCGGGCTGTACTTCTGGGCGTTGAGCTGACCGTGGAAGCTGTCCCAGGTCGGCGTCTCGGGCACCAGCGGAATCGGCGGGCCGGAGGCTTCGTCGCCCGCGGCGGCGTCGCTCGTCGCGTCCGCCGTCTGCCCGGGCGTCGGGGCCTGGGGATCGGTCGACTGCTGATCGGGTGTCTGTTGCGGGTCCGCGGACTGCGTCTGGGCCGAGGCCATCAGGGGCACGACACAAAGCGTCAGGGCGGTGGCCGTGGCGAGACGCTTCAGGGCGAATCGGGGGGTCGGCATGGCGCGGCTCCTCAGGCGTGGGCGGAACGGGTGGGGCGGGGCGAACGGAGCATGTCGACGATCAGGCCGACGAGACCGACCCCCATGGCGACGACGATCCACACCTGATGCAGGAGAAGACCGGCGAAGGCCGTGCCGGCAAGCCCCAGCAGGGTCAGTACCCGCAACAGGATGCGGGTCGCGCGGCCGCGCAGCGCCGCGAGGCCGAGCGCCAGGACGGCGAGCACACCGCAGGCCACGGCGGTGAGCAGGGCGCCGAGGGTGCCGTTGACGCCGGTCAGCGGCGTCGAGTAGGCGTAGAGGGCGATGGCGAGCCCGGCGAGCGAGGCCAGCAGCAGCAAAATGGCCCCGATGCGGGATGAATGCGATTGCGACATGGCGGGGTTGCCTCCTTTCGCGGGTCGGGAATGCGTGAGCGGTTCCGGTCCCGGCCTTTCCCTGGCCGTAACATGAAGAAGGCCTCATGTTAGCAGACATCCCGAGACACTGTCGGGAACCCGTCGTGCTTGTCTGTTACTCAGCCTAGTCGATCGTCAGCGGGATGTCCGAGCGCGAGCCGTGCCGCGCGGGGCGGTCGCGACGCTAGCCGCCGGTCATGGCAGTGACGTTTCATCCGCGACACCCATGACGCTTTTGGAATTTCCCCCGTCGCTTCCAAGCGCCGGGCCGACCGGGCCCGGGGCTATTCTGCGGCCATGACGCCAACCCCATCGGAGCCGACCATGACCCCGCAAGCCCTGCACGACGACGCCATCGTCATCGACGGTCTCATCATCGCCAAGTGGAACCGCGAGCTGTTCGAGGACATGCGCAAGGGCGGCCTCACCGCCGCCAACTGCACCGTGTCCGTCTGGGAGGGCTTTCAGGCCACCGTCGACAATATCGTCAGGACCAACGCCCTGATGGCCGAGTCCAGCGATCTGGTGCGCCCCGTGCGGACCACCGCGGACATCACCCGGGCCAAGGAAGAGGGCAAGACCGGCATCATCTACGGCTTCCAGAACGCCCATGCCTTCGAGGACCAGATCGGCTACGTCGAGGTCTTCAAGCAGCTCGGCGTGGGCATCGTGCAGATGTGCTACAACACCCAGAATCTGGTCGGCACCGGCTGCTACGAGCGCGACGGCGGCCTGTCCGGCTTCGGCCACGAGATCGTCGCCGAGATGAACCGCGTGGGCATCATGTGCGACCTGTCCCACGTCGGCGAGAAGACCTCCCGCGAGGTGATCGAGGCCTCCGGGAAGCCGGTCTGCTATTCCCACTGCCTGCCCGCCGGTCTCAAGGACCATCCGCGCAACAAGTCCGACGAGGAACTCCGGTTCATCGCCGAGCATGGCGGCTTCGTCGGCGTGACCATGTTCACCCCCTTCCTGCGGGCCGGCGTCGACGCCACCGTCGACGACTATGTCGAGGCCATCGAGTACGTCATGAACATCGTCGGCGAGGATGCCATCGGCATCGGCACCGACTTCACCCAGGGCCACGGCCCGGACTTCTTCGAGTGGCTGACCCACGACAAGGGCTATGCCCGGCGCCTGACCAACTTCGGCAAGATCATCAACCCCGAGGGCATCCGTACCATCGGCGAGTTTCCCAACCTCACCGAGGCGCTCTCGCGTCGCGGCTTCAGCGAGGCCCAAGTGCGCAAGATCATGGGCGAGAACTGGGTGCGCGTCCTCAGGGACGTCTGGGGCGCCTGAATCTTTTGAAAGGGGGCGCCGGGGGCAGGTCGAAGAGGAGGTCCGACGCCATGTATGGCGTCGGTAGCGCCCAGGGAAGGGGTTACAGCGCCTCCGGAAGGCCGGCCCCGCTCGCAGACCTGCCGCCGGTAAAGCCCCGGCCAGCAACGTGCCAAGAACAACGATGTCGAGGAACCAAACCGTGACCAAGATGGCCCCCGAACTGCCCATCGAGGTGGATAGCGAGACCGGCGTGTGGACCACCGACGCCCTGCCGATGCTCTACGTGCCGCGCCACTTCTTCATCAACAACCATGTCGCCGTGGAAGAGGCGCTGGGTGTCGAGACCTATGCCGACATCCTCTACCACGCCGGCTACAAGAGCGCCTGGCACTGGTGCCAGAAGGAGGCCGAGCTGCACGGCCTCGAGGGCGTGGCGGTGTTCGAGCATTACATGAAGCGCCTGTCCCAGCGGGGCTGGGGCCGTTTCATCACCGAGGCGATCGATCTGGAGGCCGGCACCGCCCAGGTGCGTCTCGAGCACAGCGCCTTCGTCTACCAGCTCGGCAAGGTCAACCGCAAGGTCGAGTACATGTTCACCGGCTGGTTCGCCGGCGCCATGGACCAGATCCTCGAGGCCTGCGGAAGCGACCTGCGCACCAGCGCCGAGCAGACCCAGAGCGCCGCCGAGGAAGGCTGCGACGTCGGCCGTTTCACGGTCATTCCCCGTCATACTTTGGCAGGCTGAGGTTCCCGAGATGGCATTCGACGCCCTGTTCAAGCCGATCGAGATCGGCAATCTCACGATCCGCAATCGCGTGGTCAGCACCGCTCACGCCGAGGTCTACGCCACCGACGGCGGCATGACCACCGAGCGCTACGTCAAGTACTACGAGGAGAAGGCGAAAGGCGGCGTGGGGCTCGCCATCTGCGGCGGCTCCTCGCCGGTGTCGATCGACAGCCCCCAGGCCTGGTGGAGCTCGGTCAACGTCTCCACCGACCGGATCATTCCGCACTTCCAGAACCTGGCGGATGCCGTCCACAAGCACGGCGGCAAGATCATGATCCAGATCACCCACATGGGGCGCCGCTCGCGCTGGGACGGCTTCGACTGGCCGACCCTGCTGTCGCCGTCGGGGATCCGCGAGCCGGTCCACCGCTCGACCTGCAAGACCATCGAGGAAGAGGAGATCTGGCGCGTCATCGATGACTTCGCCCAGGGGGCGCGGCGCGTCAAGGAAGGCGGGCTCGACGGCATCGAGCTGTCCGCCGTCCACCAGCACCTGATCGACCAGTTCTGGAGCCCGCGCGTCAACAAGCGCGAGGACCAGTGGGGCGGCAGCTTCGAGAACCGCATGCGCTTCGGCATGGAGGTGCTCAAGGCGGTGCGCGCCGAGGTCGGCGACGACTTCGTGGTGGGCATGCGCATCTGCGGCGACGAATTCCATCCGGACGGCCTGACCCACGACGACATGAAGCAGATCGCCGCCTACTACGACGCCACCGGCATGGTCGACTTCTTCGGCGTGGTCGGCTCGGGCTGCGACACGCACGACACCCTGGCCAACGTGATTCCCAACATGTCCTATCCGCCGGAGCCGTTCCTGCATCTGGCGGCGGGCATCAAGGAAGTGGTCGGTGCGCCGGTGATCCACGCCCAGAACATCAAGGATCCCAACCAGGCCAGCCGCATCCTCGAGGGCGGCTATGTCGACATGGTGGGCATGACCCGCGCGCACATCGCCGACCCGCACCTGATTGCCAAGATCAAGATGGACCAGGTCGACCAGATCAAGCAGTGCGTGGGCGCCAACTACTGCATCGACCGCCAGTACCAGGGCCTCGACGTGCTGTGCATCCAGAATGCCGCCACCTCGCGCGAGTACATGGGCCTGCCGCACATCATCGAGCCCAGCGACGGGCCGAAGCGCAAGGTCGTGGTGGTCGGGGGCGGCCCCGGCGGCATGGAGGCGGCGCGTGTCGCGGCCGAGCGCGGCCACGATGTCACCCTGTTCGAGGCCGCCGAGCAGCTCGGTGGCCAGATCACCCTGGCCGCCAGGGCGCCGCAGCGCGACCAGATCGCCGGCATCACCCGCTGGTATCAGCTCGAGCTGGCACGCCTCAAGGTCGACCTGCGCCTGGGCACCCGCGCCGACGCGGCGACCATCGGCGACCTGCGCCCGGACATCGTGGTGCTCGCCACCGGCGGTCAGCCCTTCCTGTCGCAGGTGCCCGAATGGGGCTATGCCGAGGATCGCGAACAGAGCCTGGTGGTCAGCACCTGGGACATCCTCAGCGGCGCCGTGGAGCCCGGCAGGAACGTGCTGATCTTCGATTCCATCTGCGAGTTCGCCGGGGTCTCTGCGGCCGACTACCTGGCCGACAAGGGCGCCAAGGTCGAGATCGTCACCGACGACATCAAGCCCGGCGCGGCGGTGGGGGGCACCACCTTCCCGACGTACTACCGCAGCCTCTACGAGAAGGCGGTGATCATGACCTCCGACCTGGCGCTGCACAAGGTCTATCGCGAGGGCGACTCGCTGGTGGCGGTGCTCGAGAACGAGTATACCGGCGCCCAGGAGGAGCGGGTGGTCGACCAGGTGGTGGTCGAGAACGGCGTGCGGCCCGACGAGGCGCTCTACTACACGCTCAAGGAGCAGTCCCGCAACAAGGGCCAGGTCGACCTCGAGGCGCTCTACGCCATCCAGCCGCAGCCCGCGCTGGCCACGCTGGACGATGACCCGAATGCCGGCTTCGTGCTGTTCCGGCTGGGCGACTGCACGGCACCGCGCAATACGCATGCGGCGATCTATGATGCCCTGCGGATTTGCAAGGACTTTTAACTCGAGCTTGAAGCCGGAAGGGTCCTGGCCACCCAGGCCGATGGGCGCCGGGGGCAGGGTGTAGCGAGGGTCCTTTGCCATGGCCGGAAAGTGTTCCTTTCCATTCCGGCATTTCCGCCATCCATGGCGGTCAGATGGCAAAGGTAGCGCCCAGGGACGGGTTCACAGCGCCCTCGCGAAGGCCTGCCGCCGGATCAGCCCAGGGGCATGCAGGGTGGCGAAGCGAATTCCTCCGCTTATGGTTCCGAACACGAGGTGAGCGAGATGCTCGATATCCTCCTGCCGATCCTGATCTTCTCCGCTCTGGCGCTGGCGGCGATCGGCGCCGTGCGGCGCATTCGCCTGTGGCGCCAGGGGCGACCGTCGCCGGTGCCCGTTCTGGGTGGCCTGGCCGCGGTGCCGCGCCGTTACCTGGTCGACCTGCACCACGTGGTGGCGCGCGACAAGGTGATGTCCAACACCCACGTGGCCACCGCCGGCGGCTTCGTCGCCGCCATGGCGCTGGCGATCGTCGTCCATGGCCTGGGCCTGGCCGAGGGCGTGCTGGGCTGGCTGCTGCTGGCGGCCAGCGCGACGATGTTCGTGGGCAGCCTGTTCGTCGCCCGCCGCCGGATCAACCCGCCGGCGCGGCTGTCGAAGGGTCCCTGGATGCGCCTGCCCAAGAGCCTGATGGCGTTCTCGCTGGGCATCTTCGTGGCCACCCTGCCGGCGGTGGGCGTGCTGCCCCCCGACGCCGGTGGCTGGCTGGTCGCGGTGCTGCTTGCCGCGGCGGTGGCCTGGGGGCTGGCCGAACTGGTGTTCGGCATGACCTGGGGCGGGCCGATGAAGCATGCCTTCGCCGGCGCCCTGCATCTGGCCTTTCATCGCCGGGCCGAGCGGTTCTCCACCGCGGCCGGTCCGGGACGGCGTTCCACGGGCCTCAAGGCGCTGGATCTGGACGACGATCAGGCCCCGCTGGGCGTCGAGACGCCCGCCGACTTCACCTGGAATCAGCTGCTGGGCTTCGACGCCTGCGTGCAGTGCGGCCGCTGCGAGGCGGTCTGCCCGGCGTTTGCCGCCGGCCAGCCGCTCAATCCCAAGAAGCTGATTCAGGACATGGTGGTGGGCATGGCGGGCGGCAGCGATGCCAACTACGCCGGTTCGTCGTATCCCGGCAAGGCCGTCGGCGAGCATGCCGGCGCCCCCCACGGGCCGATCGTCGCCCGCGAGGGCACCGCCCTGGTCGACGCCGAGACGCTGTGGTCCTGCACCACCTGCCGCGCCTGTGTCGAGGAGTGCCCGATGATGATCGAGCACGTCGATGCCATCGTCGACATGCGCCGCTTCTTGACGCTGGAGCACGGCAATACCCCCAACAAGGGCGCCGAGGTGCTCGACAACCTGATCGCCACCGACAATCCCGGTGGCTTCGATCCCGGCTCGCGCCTGCACTGGGCGGCGGATCTCGAGCTGCCGCTGATGGCCGAGCGCGGCGAGGCCCAGGTGCTGCTGTGGCTGGGCGACGGGGTCTTCGACATGCGCAATCAGCGTACCCTGCGTTCGATGGTCAAGATCCTGCGTGCCGCCGGGGTCGATTTCGCGGTACTCGGCAACGAGGAGCGCGACAGCGGTGACGTGGCCCGGCGGCTGGGCGACGAGGCGACCTTCCAGAGCCTGGCGCGTCGCAACATCGCCACCCTGGCCCAGTACCGCTTCGATCGCATCATCACCTGCGACCCGCACAGCTTCCACGTGCTCAAGAACGAATACGGCGAGCTGGGCGGTAACTACGAGGTCAGCCACCACAGCACCTACATCAACGAGCTGCTCGAGGCCGGCTGGCTGTCCCTGAAGGCCAGTCGGCTGGGTCGGGTGACCTACCACGACCCCTGCTATCTGGGCCGCTACAATGGCGAATACGCCGCGCCACGAGCGGTACTCGACGCTCTCGGCGTGGAGCGGGTCGAGATGGCGCGTTCCGGCTATCGCTCGCGCTGCTGCGGCGGCGGCGGTGGCGCGCCGATCACCGACATCCCCGGCAAGCAGCGGATCCCCGACATGCGCATGAACGACGTGAGCGAAACCGGCGCCGATCTGGTCGCGGTGGGCTGCCCGCAGTGCACCGCCATGCTCGAGGGCGTGGTGGCCGACGACCGTGCCGCGGTCAAGGATATCGCCGAACTGGTCGCCGATGCCCTGGACGAGAGTGCGCCGGTGAAGGACCGGCGGCATGTCACCGAGGAGGAGGCCGCATGAGCGACATCATCCGCCGCGATCCCCGCAAGGAGTGGATCGCTCGCAACCGTCTGCACCCCGAGCATCTCGACGTGCTCGCCGAGCTGGGCGAGGGCGCCGCGCCCAGCGAGTGGCCGGGCCCCAACGGCCGGATACGCCGCGATCCGCATGCCGTCGGCTTCACCGGCCCCAACGGCATCAAGCGCATCGATCGCAGTGGCGTGCAGCAGGGCGCCGGCCGGTCGTCGGCGGGCGACCGTGGCGACGGCCAGCCGGCCCGGCAGCGTGTCGAGATCGAGTCGCCGGCGTTCCTGGTGGCGGTGGTGCCCGACCTCGCCGGGGGCCGCCTGTCGTCCCACGACCGTGACCTGCTGGGGCTGGCCCGCCGGCTGGCCGATGCCGACCCGCAGGCGCCCGGGGCGGTGGTGGCGATCGTCTTCGGCGAGGCCCGCGAGAGCGGCTTTGCCGAGGCCGGCGTCGATCGCCTGGTCACCCTCGATGAACCGCGCCTTGCCGGCTATGCGCCCGAGGCGCGGATCGCGGCGCTGAGTGCCATCGAGGAGTCGCTGTCACCGCGTCACTGGCTGCTGCCGGACTCCGCGCTGGGCGGTGGCGAGCTCGGCCGCCGTCTGGCGGCGCGGCTGGGCGAGCGACCGGCCGCCGGACTCTGGCAGATCGAGCCGGACGCCGGCAGCGCCCTGGGCTGGCATGCCACCTGCCGCGGCGCGGCGGGCTCGCTCGACATCCGGCGCGACCTGCCGCGGGTGGCGCTGGCGCTGGCGGAGTGTGCCGAGCCGGTCAGCGAGACCGTGCATGCGGCACGCCCGCTCGCGCCGCCGGCCCTGCCGGAGGCCTTCTCGCGGGTCGAGGACCTGGGCGCGGTGGCCGTCGATCCGGCCAGCGTGGCGCTGGGCGAGGCGGAGTTCATCCTCGCCGCCGGCAACGGCATCCGCGACTGGGAGGGCTACCACCGGGCCGCCACGGCGCTCGGCGCCACCGAGGGGGCGTCGCGGGTGGCGGTGGACGACGGCTTCATGCCGCGCGACCGCCAGGTGGGCGCCACCGGCACCTGGGTGACCGCGCGGGTCTACGTGGCCGTGGGCATCAGCGGCGCCATCCAGCACCTGCAGGGGATCCAGCGCTGCGACAAGGTGGTGGCCGTCAACGTCGACCCCGGCTGCGACATGATCAAGCGGGCCGATCTGGCCGTGATCGGCGACAGCGCGGCGATTCTCGAGGCACTGGTGACGCGCGTCGAGCAGGCGCGCCAGGAAGACGGAGGCAAGCGTGATGCCGCATGAGACGACGAAGAACGCCGCCGGGGCGCTGGATGTGGCGGTGCTGGTCTCGATCGGCCGCCATCCGGTGACCGGCCGGACCCGGCGGGCCGATCAGGATGCCCGTGCCGTGGAGGCGGCGCTCGCCCTGGACCATGCCCGGGTGCAGTTGATTCACGCCGGGCACCACGAGACCGACAGCGAGGCCGCCCTGCGGGGCTATCTGGGCATGGGCTTCGAGGCGCTGACGCTGATCGAGCAGGCCGGCGATGCCGATGTCCTGCCGGCATTGACGGACGCGCTGCGCGAGGCTCCGCCGCGGCTGCTGCTGTGCGGCACCCGGGCGGAAACCGGCGAGGGCTCGGGGCTGCTGCCCTACCTGCTGGCCGAGTCGCTGGGCTGGCCGATCGTCACCGGGCTGGCCGAGATCGAACGCGTCGAGCCGGAGCATGTCACCCTGCTGCAGGCGCTGCCGCGCGGCCAGCGTCGCCGGCTGCGCCTTCGCCTGCCGGCGGTGATCACCGTCGACGAGGCGGCACCCGCTCCTCGCCAGAGTGCCTTCGGCCCGGCCCGGCGCGGCGCGCTGGCTGTCAGCGAACAGGCGTCGCGCCCCGACACGGCGCTGGCCGACTGGACGCTGGAGCCCGCGCGGCCGCGTCCCAAGCGGCTCAAGGTGGTCAAGGCCGCCTCGGCGCGGGATCGCTTCAAGGCCGCCGCCGCCAAGGCGGAAGGCGGCGGCGGGCAGGTGCTGACCGACGCGACGCCCGAGCAGGGCGCCGAGGCGATCTTCAAGCTGCTTCATGAAGAGGGCGTGCTGCGGCGCTAAGCGGTGAGTGGACTCGACTTGTCATGATCTCGGGAATGCGGCCCAATTGGGCCTCATTCATGCACACGCCCGGCGTGGCAAGACGCGAGTCCGCGAGATCCATGAAGCGAGCATTGCGCAAGGTCGAGTCGCTGCTGCGGCGGCTCTCGGTGGGAAAACGGCTGGCGATGGCGGTGGCGGTTCTGGTGGTGCCGATGACGGTGCTGATCGTCGTCAGCGTGGTGGTGCTCGAGCGTCAGGAGGCCCGGCTGCATCGCTCCGTGGAGGAAGCGGTGACGCTGCTGGTGCCGCTGGCCACCCTCGAGTATGACCTGCAGCGTGCCCTGACCGATGTCCTGGCGGCGGAGACCGGCGAGCCCGTGCCCGACTACGGTGGCCTGACCGGTGCCGTCGACCGGCTGTTCGCACAGCTCGCCGGCACCACACCCGATCGCGACCTGTCGCGGCAGAGCGTCGCTCGGGCCCGTTCCGCCTGGCAGGCCGCACGGCCGGCCATCGAGGGGCTGGTCGAGCAGGCTCGCCCCCTGCACCTGGCCGGTGACACGCCGGGCTTTGTCAGTGTCCGCCGGCGTCTCGCGTCCGCCATCGGTGATCTGCAGCAGGTCCAGACCCATCTGTCGACGGCCATCAAGCGACGGGCGGCGCGGGCCGTCCAGACCCAGCAGCGCCAGCTCGAGTGGCTGGTCGGTGCCTGGGGAGTGACACTGCTGATCGCGACCGCGGGGCTCGTGCTGATCGTCCACTCCATCGTTCGCCCGGTGCGTGCCCTGGGGCGGACCGTTCAGCGGCTCGGCGCGGGCGATCTCACGGCGCGCGCCGACACGGACGCCGGCGACGAGCTGGGGGCCGTGGCCGGCTACCTGAATGCCATGGCTCGTCACTTCGTGGCCTGGAAGCGGGTCACCGAGGATGCCGCCAACCAGGATGCGCTCACCGGCCTGCCCAATCGCCGGGGAATCCTGGCGGCACTCGAGGCGGCCCTGGCCGCGAGTGCCGCCACCCAGGGGAGCGTGGGCGTGCTGATGATCGACGTCGACCGTTTCAAGACCATCAATGATCAGTACGGCCATGCGGCGGGGGATCAGGCGTTGAACTGGGTGGCGCAGGTCCTGAGCAGCCAGCTGCGTGGCGATGACCAGGTGGGGCGCTACGCCGGCGACGAATTCCTCGCGGTGCTGCCCGGCGCCGGCCACGAGGAGGCCCGCCAGATCGCCGAGCGTCTCTGCGAGCGGGTCATCCAGTCGGCACGGAGCGATCCCCGGCGTCCTACCCTGACCCTCGGCGTCGCCGCGAGCCGCGGTGGCGAGGCGAGCGCCGAGGCACTGATCGCCGCCGCCGATCGGGCCCTGTATCGCGGCAAGCAGGCCGGCCGCGGCCGGGTCGGGATCGGCTAGGTTCGCGACGATCCGCCTCGCCGGCAGACGCCGGTCGCTACAGCCATTTCGACAGGGTGATCGAGCCGAAGTGGTCGGCGCTGTCCTGGCTCTCGAATTCGCGGGTACGCCAGACGCTGGTGAAGGCGATCTGCCAGTTGTCCCAGCTGATGACGGCGCCGGCGCTCAGGTCGCCCACCCATTCGCGCCGGTCGACGCTGGGGCTGTCCTTGAAGGAGTTGCCGTCGAGCAGCAGGTTGTGGGCCATGTAGCGCCCCTCGACCCCGAGGAAACCGTACCAGCCGAAGCCGCCACCGGCCCGGAAGCCCTGGCGTCCGCCCAGGGCCGGGGCGACGCTGGGAATGCCGAAGCTCTTGTCGAGACCCTCGCCGAAGCGAATCGCCCCACCGCCGCCCACGTAGTCGTAGAGGTTGCCGACCTGAAAAGAGGTGCTGGGACCGTACTCCCACTCCAGCCCGGCCAGCCGGTCCTGCCACCACCAGGCCTTGTTGCCGGCGACCCCGAGCAGCGGCTCGTTGTCGAGCTGGTGGCTCCAGCCCCTGGGGTCGTCGCTGCCGGTCATCTTGTGGACGCGGTCCTGCAGCACGGCGCCGCCCGCGGCGGGGCCCACCCAGCCGAGCTGCAGGTCGAGCATCGAGGCCTCGCGCCAGCCATCGTGTTCCTCATCGGCGAAGAACGAGACCCCGCCGAGCAGCACCCCGGCATAGGGGCGATCGTCGCCGCGTGGATGGCGGCGCCTGATGTCGTTGGGAGTGTAGATCTGATGCGCCAGGTGATAGCTGACGGCATCGACATCGTCGGCCTGCCAGCCGGGCAGCCAGTCGGCGAAGCGCCGCGACCAGTGGTCGGCCTCGGGCAGGGTGGTGCGGCTGAGCTCGACTCCGCTGGAGTAGTGGCCATCCTCGCTGGACGAGAACAGGTCGTTGCTGACCTTGAGCGAATAGAGGTCGGTCGCGGCGGCGAACGGCGAGGCGAGCAGGCCGGTACACAGCAGGGCGAGCGGCGTGACGTAGCGTGACATGGGCATGGTATGGCGATGTGTTCTCGAGTCGAATCCCTGAACCCGCGACAGCGCGGGGTCTCGTCGCGCCAAAATACCATAGCCTGATAATTATATAAACGCTCATTGTTTTGCGCTGCCTTGCCGCCCGGCCGCCGGTCACCCCGCCGGTCGTCCGTCGCCGTGAACCTCGCTGAAGCGCTCGGGCGGTACGCTCGGCAGGGCTTCCACCGCCGGCCGGGCGAAGTAGTAGCCCTGCTGGCGGGCAATCCCCGCCCGATAGAGCCAGCGTGACTCGGCCGGGGTTTCCACGCCCTCGGCGATCAGCCGGCAACCGAGCCGGTCGGCGAGGGCGACCAGCGTCTCGACCAGCATCTGGCGGCGCGGATGGCTGTCGATCCCCATCACCAGCTGACGGTCGAGCTTGAGGGTGTCGGGATGCAGCTCGGTGAGCAGGTCGAGATTGGCGTAACCCGCGCCGAAATCGTCCAGCGCGGTGGAAAACCCCATCTGGCGGTAGTCGTCGACGATGCGCTTGAGGTGCTGGCGGTCGGTAACGGCCTCGCTCTCGACGATCTCGAAGTTGATTCGCTCGGTCGGCCAGGCGTGGCGCCGGGCGGCTTCCATGGTTGCCTGGATGCAGGCGGCCGGCTCGTAGACGGCGTTGGGCAGGAAGTTGATCGACAGCATGGCTTGCATTTTAAGGCGGCTGGCCAGTTCGATGGCCTTGACACGGCAGGCCTGGTCGAAGCGGTAGAGCAGCGCGTCGTTCACTTGCTGCAGGACCTGCCAGGCCGATTCGCCCTGGTTGCCGCGGACCAGGGCCTCGTGGGCCACGACACGGCGTTCGTCGACGTCGACGATGGGCTGAAAGGCCATGGTGAAATCGAACGGCAGGGGCTGGTCGCAGCGACCGCAGTGGCCGTCGACGCGTGCACAGTGGGTCATGGTAACGCTCCCTGGTGGCTACGGAGGCGGTGTCGGGCGACCGCTCGTCGTGTGCTTTTGCAAGGGTGGATAGTGGCGGATCGGCTACCCGGCAGTATACCCCGGCCTGCCGACGGGGCGTGCCCGGCGGTGGCCGAGTCGGCAGGAAAGCCGGCCCGCAAGGGCGGGAAATGCCCCGGTGGCGTTCATGGCTCTCTCTCGCGGGGCCCCGGGCCGGGCACAGAAGCGGCCGCGGAAGGTCGTGCTTTGGTCTAAAAGGTTGAATTGGCTGGATAACTGGTATGACCACAGCGGGCCGCACGGGGCGTGGCCGGCGGCCCGTTGGCGGGTGTCGGGCGGCATCGGGGGTGGCCGTAAGCGTTGACGACGCCAGTGGTCAGCCAACGCAACTCGGCTACTGTGAACAGCGGGACGTACTGCCGCGTCAGGCAGAACGGGTAGAACAACAAGCCACATCACCCTGCATCCGCCAGGGTGGCCTGATTCCCAGGAGACCTTGCCATGCAAGACAAAACGCCCAAGACGCCTGCCACCGATGCTCAAGCGACCGATAACCTGAGCGCGACGGTGTCGCAATCCACCACGCGGCGCCGCTTCCTCAAGGGCGCCGCCGTGGGCTCCGCCGCCGCCGTCGCGGCCCCCTGGGTCGGCAACGTCCAGGCCCAGCAGGGCATCCAGATCCGTATGCAGTCCTCCTGGCAGCCGGGGACGACCGGGTACAAGACCTTCGAGACCTGGGCCAACAGCGTCCAGGAGCTGACGGGCGGAGAGGTGACCATCAAGCCCTTCCCGGCCGGCGCGGTGGCCGGGGCCTTCGAGGTCGCCGATGCGGTGCGCAACGGCGTGCTCGACGGCCAGAACTGGTTCACCGTCTACTGGCCCGGCAAGATGCCCGCCGGGGTGTTCCTGACCGCCTATCCGATGGGGCTGTCGATGCCGCACCAGTGGGACATGATGTTCGGTGCCTACGGCGGCTTCGGCATTGCCAAGGATCTCTATCACAAGCAGGGCCAGGAACTGCTGGGCTACGTCCACCACGACCTCAACCTGATCCATTCCAAGGTGCCGCTGAGAAGCTTCGACGACTTCAAGGGCATCAAGCTGCGCATGCCCGGCGGGATCGTCGCCGAGACCTTCGCCTCGATCGGCGCGCGGACCACGCTGCTGCCCGGCTCCGAGGTGTACCCGGCGCTGGAGAAGGGCACCATCGACGCGGCCGACTATACCGGCGCGGCGGTCAACTACGAGCTGGGCTTCTGGCAGGTGGCCAAGTACATCATCATGGGCCCGCCCTCCACGCCCTGCCTGCACCAGGCCGTCGACCTGATGGACATCGCCGTCAACCGGCGCGTCTACGAGCGCATGTCGCCGCAGACCCAGGACCTCATGCACGAGCTGGTCTCGGCCTATTCCCGCGATCACTACGCGGCGATCCAGAAGGCCAACGCCGAGGCCTGGCCCAAGTACCGCGAGAAGGGCGTGGAGATCATCCACCTCTCCGAGGACGACGCCGACCGCTTCCGCAAGGCGGCGATCCCGCTGTGGTTCAAGTGGGCCAACAAGGACCCGGACGCCGCCAAGCTGTTCCGCGCCCACCTGAAGACCATGCAGGACCCGGCGGTGGCCCTGGTGACCGACGAGGACATCAAGGACTACTCGCTGGACGCCTGACCCGGCGCCTGCCGGACTCTCCCCGCCCCGGCAGCGCCGGCGGCGGGGCACTCTGACGACATGAATGCTTGGCACCGTCGCGGTTCCCTGGCCGCGCTGACGGGAGAGGTGCAATGAACCTAGAAGTCAATTTCGTGCTGCCTCACTGGCTGTACTGGGCGGTCCTGCTGGTCCTGCCGCTGGTAGTGATGTTCCTGGTCGATCGCAGCTTTCGGCGTGGCGGTCGGGTCAGCGGTTCGACGGCCGGCGAGGTGCCGGTATCGTCGCACGAGGGCGCCTTTCATCCGCCGGGCAATGGCCTGACGCGAATCATCGACAGGATCTCCGGGTTCTCGGGACGCTACGTGGCCTACTGGGCGTTGATCGCACCGTTCGCCTACTGCTATGAGGTGTTCGTCCGCTATGCCCTCAACTCGCCGACCAACTGGGTCCACGAGTCGATGTTCCTGATGTTCGGCATGCAGTACCTGCTGGCGGGCGCCTATGCGCTGCGCGAGGGCGGGCACGTGCGGGTCGACATCCTCTACACCCGGGGCCGCCCGCTGACCAAGGCGGCGCTGGATTTGATGACCTCGATCTTCTTCTTCGTCTTCGCGCTGGCGCTGCTGACCACCGGCTGGACCTTCTTCTCGCAGTCGATGGACCAGAACGGCGTGTTCTTCGCCAGCGGCTACGCCAACGAGGTGTCGTTCACCGAGTGGGCGATCCAGTACTACCCGATCAAGTTCACGCTGTTCCTCGGGGCGCTGCTGCTGCTGCTGCAGGGCCTGGCGCAGCTGATCCGCGACTATCAGTCGTTTCGCCACGCCCTGCCGACGCGTGACGGCAACGTGCCCTTCGCCTGGTTCCTGGTGATCCTGGCCATCGTGCTGGGGGCGATCACGCTGTTCGAGATCGTCAACATCGTGGTCAACGACTATCAGCCCTTTGCCCTGAGCGTCGAGCACAGCCTGGCCAACGTGGGCATCGGCGCGCTCACCGCGCTGATGTTCGGCTCGTTGATGATCGTGCTGATGGCGGGGCTGCCGCTGGCGTTCGTCACCGGCGGGCTGGGGGTGATCTTCCTCTACCTCGTCGGCGACCAGTTCATGCTCAACATGATGCCCTCGCGCATCTTCCCGATGATGACCAACTACCAGCTCTCGGCGATCCCGCTGTTCATCTTCATGGCGGCGGTGCTCGAGAAGGCCGGTCTGATCGAGGAGCTGTTCGACGTCGTCTACAAGTGGATGGGCGGCCTCAAGGCGGGCCTGGCGATCGCCACCATCGTCGCCTCCACGCTGCTCGCGGCGATGGTCGGCGTGATCGGTGCGGCGGTGGTGACCATGGGCCTGATCGCGCTGCCGGCGATGCTCAAGCGCAACTACGACCCGGAAATCGCCCTGGGCTCGATCATGGCCGGGGGCACGCTGGGCATCCTGATTCCGCCGTCGATCCTGGCGATCATCTACGGCGTGGTCGCCCAGCAGTCGGTGGGCGAGCTGTACCTGGGGTCGCTGATTCCCGGGTTGATGCTGGCCGGCATGTATGCCTTCTACGTGTGGTTCCGCGGCAAGCTCAACCCGCGCACCGCGCCGCCCCTGCCGCCCGAGGACCGGGTCAGCATGAAGGAGAAGCTGCGTCTGCTGCGCAACATGCTGGCGCCGATCACCCTGGTCGTCGTGGTGCTGGGGGTGATCTTCACCGGCCTGGCCACGCCGGTCGAGGCGGCCGGCATCGGCACCTTCGGCGCCATGGTGGTGGCCGCCATGCACGGCCGGCTGACCTGGCCCAACCTGCATGCGGCGTGCATGACCACGCTGGTGGCCACGGCGATGGTGATGTGGATCATCTTCGGCGCGACCATCTTCGTCGGCTTCTACATCCTCCAGGGCGGCCAGAGCTTCGTGCAGGAGCTGATCTCGGGCGCCGGGCTGGGGCCCTACGGCGTGCTGGCGATCATGATGCTGCTGCTGATCGCGCTGGGCATGTTCCTCGACTGGGTGGGCATCCTGCTGCTGGCGGTGCCGATCTTCGTGCCGCTGATCCAGCCGCTGGAGTTCGACGGGCTGTTCGGCCTGCCCGGGGTCTCGGCTGCCGATGTCTCGCTGTGGTTCGGCGTCATCTATCTGGTCAACATGCAGATGTCGTTCCTGAGCCCGCCGTTCGGCTATGCGCTGTTCTACATCAAGGGGGTCTGTCCGCCGCACATCACCATGGCGCAGATCTTCCGCTCGTCGCTGCCGTTCCTGGGCATCCAGGCGCTGGGCCTGTTCCTGGTGATCGTGTTCCCGGCGCTGATCACCTGGCTGCCGGACCTGGTCTACGGCTGATCGTGGCGTTCCCGTCGCCTGGCGGGGAAGCGACGGCTCACGACACGGGCGCCTGCGGGCGCCCGTTTTCATTGGCGGCGAGCTGGATCGGTGGCCCGACGACCGGAAATGATAATAAATTTTCATTTTGAAAATTTATTTGCAAATCGCCGCCGGCCATCCTAGCCTGAGGCCATGATCGGGCAAGAGGCATGACCATGAAGCAGGACGCGGCCCCCGCCGACTTCGATACGCTGCAGGCCTGGCTGCCCCGGCTGCGCGAGGGCGATGCGGCCCTGCCGCGCCTGTCGCCCAGGGCGCTGGCGCTGCTCGAGTCGCTGGTGGCCGAGCCGGAACAGGTGGGCGTGTCGACCATCTCGCAGCTGGCCGAGCGTCATCGCGCCAATGCCTCGATGCTGACGCGCCTGTCGCAGGCCCTGGGCTTCTCCGGCTTCAAGGCCTTCCAGGCGCTGTTCCGCCGCGACCTCACCGGCAGCACCTTCTACTCTACCCGCGCCGAGCGCCTGCTGGACTTCGGCGAGACGCCCGAGGCGGGCCCTGATGCCTTCCAGGACCAGGCGCTCTGGCAGCAGGAGATGGCCAACCTGTCCGCGGCCGTCAGCGGGCTCGACGCGGTCTGCCTCGAGCGTGCCGTCGAACGCATCCTGAGCGCACGCCGCGTGCACGTGGTGGGGCTGCGGGCCAGCTACGGCGCCGCGCACTACCTGGCCTACTACCTCGACTACCTGCGCCGCGACGTGCAGCTGGTGTCGTCCCAGGCGGGCGTCACCGTCGAACAGGCCCTGCACCTGGACGCCAGCGATCTGGTGATCGGCATCGCCTTCCGCCCCGAGACCCGCATCAGCGTGGACTACTGCCGTCTGGCGGTGGAGCAGGGCGCGGGGCTGATCGCCCTGACCAATCACGCCCGCTCCCAGCTGGCACGACTCACCGACTGCACCCTCACGGCGCCCGCCGAGGGGCCGTTCTTCTTCAATCCCATGAGCAGTCTGTTCCTGCTGGTGGAGCTGCTGCTCTCCCGCCTGGCCCGGGAAATGGGCAGCGAGGCGGTGGCGGCGATCCGCCGTCGCGAGGCGTTGATCGCCCGCCTGAACATCGAATGACCCGGCGATCCCCACCCCCAGCGCCTTCCAAGGAGGCCACGATGACCACCGCGATCCATCACGACGACACGTCCGAACCCTTTCCCGCCGAGTCGGCGTCTCTCGCCCAGCGGCTCGAGGCCGGCTATCGGCAGGCCGAGGCGGCCACGCCGTCCTCGGATACCCTGCTGATCAACGAGCAGTCGCGTCTGCTCGAGGCGGGCGGACGCCGCATCCACAAGTTCGGCTTCGGCCAGTCGCCGTTCCCGGTGTTTGCGCCGGCGGTGGCGGCGCTTGCCGAGCATGCCGGCGAGAAGGCCTATCTGCCCGTGCAGGGGCTGCCGGCGCTGCGCGAGCAGGTGGCGGCGTTCCATCGGGACACCGACGGGACGGCCTGGGAGGCGTCGCGCGTGGTGGTGGGGCCGGGCAGCAAGCTGCTGCTGTTCGCCCTGATGAAGTCGCTGCCGGCGGCGGACATCCTCATTCCCGCGCCGGCCTGGGTGTCCTACGCGCCTCAGGCGCGTCTGGCGGGGCAGCGCGCGGTGCGCCTCGAGGCCGACTTCGCGACCCGCTGGCAGGTGACCGCCGAGCAGCTGGACGCCTGCTGCCGCGACGCTCCCGAACGGCTGAAGGTGCTGATTCTCAACGCGCCGGGCAACCCCACGGGGCTGTCGCCGGATGCCGAGAGCCAGCAGCGCCTCGCCGAGGTCGCCCGCCGCCACGGGGTACTGGTGCTGGCCGACGAGATCTACGCGATGCTCGACCATGCCGGTGCACATCGCGCCTTCGCCCGCGACTACCCCGAGGGCACGGTGACCACCAGCGGCCTGTCCAAGTGGTGCGGGGCCGGCGGCTGGCGGCTGGGCGTCATGCATGTGCCGGCGGCGCTGGGCGACGCGCTGTTCCAGCGCATCATCGGTCTGGCCTCGGAAACCTGGTCGAGCGTGACCAGCCCCGTCCAGTACGCGGCCATCACCGCCTATACGCTGACCCCGGCGCTGAGAGCCTATGTCGAGCGCCAGCGCATGATCCTGGCCGAGCTGGGGCAGCTCTGCGCGAGTCGGCTGGGCGAGGCCGGGGTGCGGGTGCATGCGCCGGATGGCGGCTTCTATCTGTTCCCGGATTTCGGGGCCTTCCGCGAGTCGCTGGCCCGGCGCGGGATCACCACCAGCGCCGAGCTGACGCGTCGGCTGCTCGACGAGGCGGGCGTGGCCCTGCTGCCGGGCAGCGCCTTCGGCTGTCGGCCGGAGCAGTTGACGGCACGCCTGGCCTATGTTGATTTCGACGGTGCCAGCCTGCTCGAGGCGCAAGGCCCGGTGCGCGAGCACCCGGCGAGCCGGTCACTGCTGGAGGGAATCGAGGCGATCATCGCCTGGCTCGAGCGGGATTGAGCGTCCCGGGGGCGGCCTGTCGCTCCCGGCCGACGGATGTAGAGGCGGTGGAACTTGAATTTTCAATACGTTACAGGAAATTCAGGAACCCTCGCGGAACACCGCCGTCAGAGTCCGTACACGTTACACTCAATCTGGAGGTTATCGATGCAAAAGCTCACAGCCCTGTTCGCTGCGACGCTGCTCACGGCCGGCATGATCTCGGCCCCCGCCATGGCCCAGGACACCGGCGGCCAGGCTCAGCAGCAGACGCAGCAGGCCGCGCCGACGGCGCAGGACTTCACCGATGAGCAACTGCAGCAGTTCGCCGATGCGTCGCAGCAGATCGCCGCGATCTCGCAGAAATACACCCAGAAGCTGCAGGGCACCGACGACCAGTCCAAGCAGCAGGCGATCCGCAAGGAAGCCAATGACAAGATGGTGTCCGTCGTGCAGGACAGCGGCCTGACCGTCGAGACCTTCAACGCCATCGGCCAGGCGATCCAGCAGGATCCCGAGCTGATGAAGCGGGTCCAGGGAATGGCCAACAAGTCCTGAACCGGACCCGTGCCGGGCATGGCCCGGACGTGACGACAACGGGGCGCCGCGGCGCCCCGTTGTCGTGTGTGGCCCTCAGGAAGCGGCCGCGGCCAGGGTGAGCCGGTGCTCGTCGTGCAGGCCCTTGTAGAGGCTGAAGCACATCGCCAGCAGCACCACCGTGAAGGGCAGCCCGGTGGTGACGGCACCTGCCTGCAGCGCATCCAGGGCCTGATTGCCGCCGCCATAGAGCAGGGCACCGGCGATCATGCCCTCCAGCGTCGCCCAGAACACGCGCTGACTCTTCGGGGCGTCGAGCTTGCCGCCGGCGGTGATGCTGTCGATCACCAGCGAACCCGAGTCCGACGAGGTGATGAAGAACACCAGCACCAGCACGATCGCCAGGCTCGAGGTGATACCGCTCAGGGGCAGCTGCGCCAGCATGTGGAACATTGCCAGCGAGACATCGTCGATGCCCCCGGCCAGCGCGCCGACCCCGCTGGCGGCCTGGTGCAGGGCGGTGCCCCCGAAGGCGCTCATCCACACGATCGTCACCAGGGTAGGAACCAGCAGCACGGCGATCAGGAATTCGCGCACGGTGCGCCCGTAGGAGACCCGGGCGATGAACATGCCGACGAACGGTGACCAGGAGATCCACCACGCCCAGTAGAAGACCGTCCAGCCGTGGAGCCAGGTCGTGTCATCGCGGCCGATCCAGTTCGACAGCGGCAGGATGTGGGTCAGGTAGTCGCGGGTCGCGCCCCCGATGCCGGCCAGGATCGTCAGCGTCGGGCCGGCAACGATGACGAACAGCAGCAGGGCGGCGGCGATCACCATGTTGATGTTGGAGAACAGCTTGACGCCGCCGTCGAGCCCCCGCCACACCGAGAACAGCGCGATCGCGCTGACCACCACGATGATCGCGATCTGGGTGCCCAGCGTGTCGGGGACACCGAACAGATAGGCCAGGCCGCCGGCGGCCTGGGTGGCGCCGAGGCCGAGCGAGGTGGCCAGGCCGAAGATGGTCGCCAGCACGGCGACGATGTCGATGATGTGGCCCGGCCAGCCCCGGGTCCGTTCCCCCAGCAGCGGATGGAAGGCGGAGCGCAGGGTCAGCGGCAGGCCCTTGTTGAAGGCGAAGAAGGCCAGCGACAGGGCCACCACGGCATAGATCGCCCACGGGTGCAGGCCCCAGTGGTAGAGGGTGGCGCCCATGGCGGCGCTCATCGCCTGGGGGGTGCCGGCGGGCACGTTGAGCGGCGTCCCGTACCAGGCGGTGTAGTAGGCCACCGGCTCGGCGACGCTCCAGAACATCAAACCGATGCCCATGCCCGCGGCGAACAGCATGGCGAACCACGACGGGTAGGAGAACTCGGGGCGGGCCGCCGGGCCGCCCAGGCGAATGCGGCCCACCGGCAACACGATCATCGCCAGGCAGAAGACCACGAAGAGGTTGCCGGCGATCATGAACAGCCAGTCGAAATGCTCGATGGCCCAGGTGCGGGCCGCTACCATCTGGGTATTGGCCGCGTCCGGGTAGACCAGGGCATAGATGATGAAGCCGAGGATGGCGACCGCCGACAGGGGGAAGACCGGATGGTGGAAGTCGAGCCCCAGCACTTGCGTGTTGTCCTGCCCCGGCCGCAGGGCGGGTTCATCGTGTTTCATGGGCGTTCCTCTTGTGTTGTTGTAACGCGGTGGCGCGCGGCGTGCGCGACTCGGCGATTCTTCGCCCGACCCGGGTGGCGTGATTGCCTGAAACCGACGCGGGCGTACATGCTCGCGGCGCAACGCGCCGGGGTTGTCTGGTTGCGACCTGGAGCTGGTCATGCCCGGCAGGCGGCCGACGGGCGCGATTGCATGCCGGCCGCCGACAGGTGAGTATCAAGGTGAAAGCCCATGTGTGCCGGCCGGGGCCGGCATCCGACGACGGGAGGGGACGGTGATGATGATTGTCGAACTGATCGACGGCGATGACTTCCGTTCACGCCTGCAGGCGCTGGACATTCGTCTGCCCGAGCATGCCTGCCCGGAAACCTGCGCGAGGATGGCGATACGCAAGCATCTCGAGGTCGGGGTGCCCGGCCTGCCGGCGCTGATCGAGGAGCTCATGGCGCATACCGATGTCATGCTGCCGTCGGTGCGCCAGGCCATCGAGCACTTCATGCTGCCGGCGTTGCGCTGACGCCGGCAGCGGGGCGTGGGTCGGCCGCCCGGGCCTGTGCGGGCGGCGAGGTCGTGATTCCCGGGATCGTCCATCGGTCACCATAGGGCTATCACAGTTAGGCATGACGAGGGGGGCCGGGGGCAGGCCGAAGAGAGGGTCCGACGCCGGGGATGGCGTCGGTAGCGCCCAGGCAGGGGGTCACAGCGCCCCCTCGCAGGCTTGTCGACGGCTCAGTCCCGAGCCGACAACGCTAACTGCGATGGCCCTGTCGGTCGCCATGCAAGCGTGGCATCGCCGGCGGCCGGGACCTATAATGCGCGGCTTTCGCCACGCGGCATGCGTTCTCTCGTGCTGGCGGTGGGCAAGCCTCGCCGCCTGTCTCATTCATCGACCCCACAGGCATGCGATGAAAGCTGGGCTTCTCCTCGTTCTCGGCCTGATGGCATTGACCCTGGCGAGGCCGGGGCTGGCGCAGGTGCCGCCCCCGGCCGTGCCGACGGGCCATCCAGTCAGCAACGTGCTGATCCTGGCCTCGTACCATGACGGCGACGAATGGACGGACAGCCTGGTCAGCAATCTGACCTATTACCTGCGCGGCAAGGTCAACCGGGTGCGCGTCCACTATCTGGATGCCCGCGACCTGCCGCGTGCCCGTTACCTGAAGAACTTCGCGCTCTACAGCAACGGCAACCGCCTGGCGCCGTACGACCGGGTGATCCTGCTCGATGACCCGGCGCTGCGCTTCTATCGCGAGTACGCGAGCTGGTTCCCCGACCGGCACCCGATTGCCATCGGGGTCAACGATCCCGGGCTGGCCGAGGTTGCCGCGCGCGAGGGCGTGGTGCTCGCCGATACCCACTCGGCGGTCATCGATACCGTGCAGCTGGCGCGCGAGATCAGCGGCCGCAACCGGCTGCTGCTGGTGCATTCGGCGACCCGCGCCGGCCTGCGCCTCCGCCACCAGATAATGCCCCGGGTGGAGGCGATGGGATTCGCGAGCGTGGCGGCTCGCACCTGGCGTTCCCTGTACGACGACGATGTCGATGCCTCGGAGTATGCGATCGTGGCGCTGGATGCGCCGCTGCAGCTGGCGACTCATCACGCCGTCGACTCGCTGGCGTCACATTTTCGCCGGCAGCTGGGCGATGTCTTCTGCGCGCTGGATTACCTGACCCCCTTCGGCTGCGTGGGCGGTTCGTTCGTCAACGTGGCGAGCCTCTCGCAGCAGGTGGCCCGGCGTGTCTCTCGGGAGGCGGGCTCGCCGACCCCGCTGATGGTGCCCCAGCAGCTGTCGCTGGAGCCGCAGCTGCTTGACCGGTTGCCCGAGGGCGTCGACGTCAAGGTGCTGGGCGAGACGCCGGGCCTGGTGTCGCGCTGGGCCGGATGGCTGATCGGCGGGCTGAGCCTGCTGTTGATCACCGGCGCCCCGGGGGCCTGGGTCCACCTGCGCATCAAGCAGCGCCAGATTCGCCGCGTGCGTCGCGAATCGACCTATGATGCACTGACCAACCTCTACAATCGCCAGGCGATGCTCGCCGCCCTCGACGAGCGCATTCGCGACGGCGAGCCGTTCACGGCGATCTACATCGATCTCAACGGTTTCAAGGAAATCAATGACGCCTTCGGCCACGCCCAGGGCGATACGCTGCTGCGCCTGTTCGCCGCGCGTCTGCGCGAGAGCGCGGGACGCCAGCCGGCCGTGGGGCGCATGGGCGGCGACGAGTTCCTGATTCTCTGCGGCCGGGAAACCCCCTGCCACGAGCTGGCGGAGCTGCTGCTGAGAGCCCTGAAGCGCCCCTTCGAGGTCGGCGGCAACGAGTACACGCTGGGCTGTTCGATGGGCCTCGCCCACTATCCACTGCATGCCCGGAGCGCCGCACAGCTGCTGAAGTGCGCCGATGCCGCCATGTATGCCGCCAAGGAGGATCGCGAGGACAGCCTGGTCGAGTTCACGAGCGCCATGCTCGACGCCCAGACGTATCACGCGGAGCTTTCCAACCTGCTGGAACAGGCGCTCGCGGCGGGCGGGGCGGGCCTGAGCCTGGCGATCCAGCCGATCCATTCGCTCGAGCGTCGGGGCTGGTGCGCCGGCGAGGTGCTGCTGCGCTGGGAGCATGCCGAGCGCGGGCCGATCAGCCCCGGCGTGTTCATTCCCATCGCCGAGGCCAGCGACCTGATCATCAAGCTCGGCGACTGGGCGCTGGAGACGGTGCTCGCGCGGCTGGCCGACGAGCCGGCGCTGGCGCAGCTCGACTACCTGTCGTTGAACCTCTCGCCCAAGCAGCTCTACACGCGGCGCTTCGTGGACACGGCCCTGGCCCTGACCGCCCGCCACGGCATCGATCCCGGGCGCATCTCCTTCGAGCTGACCGAGCACGTCAAGCTGCTCGATCGCTCGACGCTGACCGCCGAGATCACCCGGCTGCGTCGGGCGGGGTTCCGGGTGGCCCTGGATGACTTCGGCACCGGCTACACCTCGATCAGCTTCCTCAAGGAGATCCCCTTCTCGAGCATCAAGATCGACCGCTCGCTGATCGCCGGCCTGAGCGATCGCGACGCGCAGGAGGCCCGCGGCATCATGGATGGCCTGCTCTACCTGGTGAAGCGGCTGGGCCGCGGCGTGGTCATCGAGGGGGTGGAAACTGCCGAGGAGGTGGAGATTCTGCGCGCGATGGGCGCGGATCTGCTGCAGGGCTACTACTTCCAGCGCCCGCTGGCGTGGCGCGACTTCTTCGCGGCGCTGCCGGCCAGGGCGGGCCGGCCGGCGGCCTCGTCGTGACAGGCAGCCGGTCCGCCGGGCCGTGCCCGGCGGACCGGTGGCTCAGAAGGACTCCCAGGCGTCCTCTTCCGGTTCCCGAGCCGGCTCGGCGCGGGAGCGGGATGACTCGCGGGCCGGCGGCAGGGCGGTGGACGGCCGGCGCGTCGACCCCAGCGCGGGGGCGGCGGGCGCGGTGTCGTCGCCGAGCACGAAGTGGTTGATCAGGCGGGACAGGTTCTCGGCCTGATGGCGCATGTCCTCGGCGGCCATGGAGGTCTGCTGGACCATGGAGGCGTTCTGCTGGGTCATGGTGTCCATCTCGGCGACCGCCGTGTTGATCTGGCCGATGCCGCTGCTCTGCTCCTTGGCGCCGGCGCTGATCTCGGCGATCACGTCGGAGACCCGGGTCACGCTGGTGACGATCTCGCGCATGGTCTCGCCGGCATTGCGCACCAGGTCGGCGCCGGTTTGCGTATGGCGCGTCGAGGTGTCGATCAGCTCGCGAATCTCCTTGGAGGCCTCGCTGGAGCGGCTGGCCAGGGAGCGGACTTCCTCGGCGACCACCGCGAAGCCGCGACCGTGCTCGCCGGCCCGCGCCGCCTCGACCGAGGCGTTGAGCGCCAGGATGTTGGTCTGGAAGGCGATCGAGTCGATCATGGTGATGATCTCGCTGATCTTCTCGGCCGACCCATTGATGTCGCGCATGGTCTGCTCGACCTGACCCATGGCGGTCTCGCCGTCCTGCGCCACACGGCTGGTCGACTGCACCAGCTGGTTGGCCTGGGCGGCCGACTCGGAGGAGTGGTTGACCGTGGCGGTGATCTCCTCCATGGAGGAAGACGTCTGCTGCAGGTTGGCGGCGGCCTGTTCGGTGCGGCTGGAGAGCTCCTGGCTGCTGTGGGCGATGTGGCCGACGGCCTGGCTCACGCTGCGCGTGCTGGCGCGAACCTCGCGCAGGGTTTCCTGCATGCGGCTGACGAAGGCGTTGAACTGGGTCGCCAGCGCACCGATCTCGTCGTCACTGCGTACCGGCAGGCGCCGGGTCAGGTCGCCCCGGCCGCTGGCGATGTCCTTCATGGCCTCGGCGGTCTCGCGCAGCGGCCGCACGGTGCGCCGGACCAGGTAGCCGACCACCAGCGCCACGATCACCAGCATGCCCAGGCCCAGCAGGACCACCCGGATGATCGCCGTGCGCAGTTCCGCGGCGGCGGTGGCACGAATCTCCGCCATGGCCTGGTCGATTTCGGTGACATAGACCCCGGAGCCGAGCATCCAGCCCCATTTCTGGATACCGGCGGCGTAGGAGTACTTGGGTTCCGGCTGCCGGGTATTGGGGTTGGGCCACAGGTACTGATAGAAGCCGCCGCCGTTCTTGGCGACCTGAATCATGTCCTTGACCAGGAAGTGCCCCTGGGCATCCTCCTTGTCCAGCATGTCGGTCCCTTCCAGCTTGCGATTGTGGGGCAGGACCAGGTTGGTGCCCTGGTAGTCGTAGACGAAGACGTAGTTGTTACCGTCGAAGCGCAGTCGGCGCAGGATGTCCTTGGCACGCTCCTTGGCGGCCTGGTCGTCGGGACCGGCCTCGGCGACGATCGGCTCGATTGCCGACTTGGCGGTCTCGACCACATTCTTGACCGACTGCTTGCGCGCATCGATGAGCATCTGGCGCTCTTCGGCCAGGGTCTTCTGGTTGTCGTCGATGCGATCGAGGATGGTGAGGGCGACCAGGCCGCTGGTGACGAGCATCAGGGGCACCAGGACCAGGATCATGACCTTGGCTTGCAGGCCGAGCGACGACCAGCGTCTGGTCAGGATGTTGCGACTCATGACAAGTGGGACTCCTGCATCAAGGGGGTGTGGCGTTATCGGTATCGTTTGCGGCAGGAATTTCCATGTCGTCGCGTCGGGCGCCGCTGCGTCGGGCGCCGCTGCGTCGGGCGCCGCTGCGTCGGGCGCCGCCGCGCCGGCGTGCGGTGACGCTGGAATCCTGCCTTGTCTTGGCTTTAGCTGGCGTGACTGGCCCTCTCCGGGGCCATGAAGGGGGCGATGACGAGTCGGGCTCGTTGCCCCCGTGGGGAGTTATCGGCCGATGCATCGCGGAGTTTAGGGTGTGGAAGCACGCTCCACGAAAAAGCCCGGCCTGGTGGCCGGGCGGAATGCCGTGCGCGACACGGGAAGCGGTGGGGCTGTCGGCGGGGCGTCAGCCGCGGGCCAGGTGCAGCGCCGGGGCATGACCGAGGTTGGAGAGCATGCGTTCGCTGTACCAGTCGACGAAATCGATCACCCCGAACTCATAGGTCTCGGAGTAGGGGCCGGGCTGGTAGGCCACGGAGTTGATGCCCCGCTGGTTCTCCTCGGCCAGGCGGCGATCCTGATCGTTGGTGGCGTCCCATACCCGGCGCAACTCGTCGGGCTGGTAGTCGACGCCCTCGACGGCATCCTTGTGCACCAGCCACTTGGTGGTGACCAGGGTACGCTGCGGCCCCAGCGGCAGGACCCGGAAGACCACCGCGTGATCGCCCATGAAGTGGTTCCAGGAATTGGGCAGGTGGAGGATGCGCAGCGAGCCCATGTCGGGGCTGGTCAGACGTCCCATCAGCTTCCGGCAGCCGGGCTGGCCGTCCAGGGTCATCGACACCGTGCCGTCGAGCAGCGGGGTGCGCGTCAGGCGGTTGCGCTTGCCGATGCGGGCGAGCTGCCAGGGCACATCTTCGGCCTCCCAGTCGGCCTGCTTGCGTGCCACCAGCGCCTTGTAGGACTCGGTCGCGCGCGGGTCGTCGGTGTCGTCGAATTCCTGCAGCGAGTTGAGCAGTTCCGGATGTGCGCCATTGCAGTGATAGCACTCGCGGTTGTTCTCGATCACCAGCTTCCAGTTGGCCTGCTCGACGATGCTCGACTCCGCGGCGACCTTCACCTCGTCCATCCGGTAAGGCTCGAGATACGTCTCGAGGGTGGCCAGGAAGTCGTCGATGGCCGGCGGCTGCTCGGCGAGGCTGATGAACAGGAAGCCGCCGGCACTGCGCACGTGAACCGGCTTGAGCCCGTAGAGTGACAGGTCGAAGTCGTCGCCCATGTCGGTGCCGGCAAACAGCAGCCGGCCGTCGAGTTCGTAGGTCCACTGGTGGTAGGGGCAGACCAGCTTGGCCACCTTGCCCTTGTCCTTGACGCAGAGCCGCGAGCCCCGGTGACGGCAGACGTTGTGGAAGGCGTGAATCCGGCCCTCCGCCCCGCGGACGATGATCACCGAGTTGTCGCCGACCTCGACGGTCATGAAATTGCCCTTGGCGGGAATCTCGCAGGTCATGCCGGCGAACAGCCACTCCTTGGTGAATATCTCCTGCATGTCGAGCGCGAACAGCCGCGGGTCATTGTAGAACGCCTGGGGCAGCGAGAAGTGCCGGTCGCGTTCGTGAAGCAGGTTGGCGGTGGCCTCCTTGACGTTGGCCAGTGGGTCATCGAAGGCAGTCTGGGCTATCAGGTCCATGGCGTGGAATCCTCATGCATCGCGGCCTCCCCCGAGGACGGCGATTAGGGTCGTGTGGGTCGAGAAATCGAGAGGCGTGGTACCGGCGGGCGACGTCCTGTTGTCACCTCGGCTTGTGCCGAGTGTGGCGGAGCGGTCGAGGACGAGGTTGTCTGGAGGCGACACGAGCCGATATTCAGGGCGACGTGGTCGTCGCGCAGCGCGGTGGTGCATGGCCTGACGGGCATGCGTGCGTCGTTGCCAGACAAGTGGCCCGGCGCGCGCCTACCCAGAATTGCCGTACGGCGATCCCTCGGGGACGAGATCGAGGGCGGCGTCGCGGCCCTCGCGGGCCAGGGTTCCGGCAGCTCACGATCCGGCAGGCAGAGACAGCAATGACAATGAACTTCTTCAACCCGGTTACCACTCAGACCTGGACCAATGGCCGCCACCGGGTGCGCTGCGTCAAGGTGATCCAGGAAACCCTGGATGTGCGAACCTTCTGCTTCATGGCCGAGCAGCCGGTGCTGTTCTTCTTCAAGCCCGGGCAGTTCGTCACCCTGGAGCTGGAGATCGAGGGCGAGCCGATCATGCGCTCGTATACCATCTCCAGTTCACCATCGATTCCCTACAGCTTCTCGATCACCGTCAAGCGCCTGCCCGACGGCAAGGTGTCCAACTGGCTGCACGACAACCTCAAGGTCGGCGACGAACTCGCCGTGCACGGACCGGTGGGCGACTTCAACGCCATCGATCACCCGGCCGACAAGGTGCTGCTGCTGTCCGGCGGCGTGGGCATCACGCCGTTGATGTCGATGACGCGCTGGTTCTTCGACACCAATGCCAACATTGACGTCGAGTTCGTCCACAGCGCGCGCTCGCCGGGCGACGTGATCTTCCATCGCGAGCTGGTGCACATGTTCTCGCGCCTGCCCGAGTTCAAGCTGCACGTGGTCTGCGAGAACAAGTCGGACATCGGCGAGGCCTGGACCGGCTACCGGGGGTTCCTGACCCAGGCGATGCTCGAGCTGATGGTGCCGGACTACCTCGAGCGCGAGATCTTCTGCTGCGGACCGACGCCCTACATGAACGCCGTCAAGAAGATTCTGCGCAGCAACGGCTTCGACATGGCGCACTACCATCAGGAGTCGTTCGGTGCCACGCCGCTGGATGTGCGCGAGGACGTGCGCGAGCTGGCCGAGCAGGCCGAGGCGGAAGCCGAGGATCTCGACTACAGCGACATGGTGCAGGTGGAATTCACCGGCACCGGCAAGAGCGTGCGTATCCAGCCGGGCGAGACGGTGCATGCCGCGGCCTCCAAGCTGGGGCTGCACATCCCCAAGGCCTGCGGCATGGGCATCTGCGGCACCTGTCGGGTGGGGCTCAAGTCCGGCGAGGTGGAGATGGACCACAACGGCGGGATCACCGACGAGGATATCGCCGAGGGCTACATCCTGTCCTGCTGCAGCCGGCCCAAGGGCGATCTGGTGGTGGATTTCTGAGCCGGGTCGGCTTCCCGGGGTTCACAGCACCCCTCATCGGTCCGGCGCTCCGGGACCTGTCGACGGATCAGGCGTTGGTAAACTCACTTCGATAGCCCCTTGTCAGAGCCAACTGCGATGCCCTGCCGGGAGCGGGCGCCGAACAGCCGGTGCAGCAGGCCGCGCAGCGCATCCTGGCGCCGGCTCGCCGGCGCGTCGCTCGGCCACAGGCCGGGCCGGAAGCCCGCCGCCTCGAAGCGGGCGATCAGCGCGACGTCGCGGCTGATGACGTGGATCGGCACGTCGCGGCTGGCCTTGTCGCCGGTGATCAGCGGGGCCGGCTGGTGATCGCCGAGCACGATCAGCAGCTGGTGCTCGCCCAGGTAGCGCTCGGCGAAGCCGGCCATCGCGGCCAGGGCATAGTCGATGGCGCGGATATAGTGGCGACGCACGTCCCCCGCGTCCTGCCACAGCACTTCCGGTGCCGGCCCGGCCGTCGCCCAGCGGTCGAAGCGCCGCCCCTCCTGCAGGTCATCCCAGTCATCCAGCAGCGGCAGAATCGGCGTCCAGGGCGCATGGCTCGAGATCATCGCCAGTTCGGTGAACAGCGGCCGTGACTGGCTGCGCCGGTAGTCCGCGAAGAACCGCCAGGTGTACTGGTCGGGCATGGTCACCCAGTTGAGCGCCGGTCCCCGGTAGGGGATGTCCCGGGCGGCCAGGCGGATGTCGTAGCCCAGCCGGCGACCGGCCGGCCAGGGCGCGGTGATCGCCGGCATGATGGCCACGCTCCTGTGGCCGGTCAGCCGGAAATCGTCGATCAGGGTCGGGCTGTCGCGCGTCAGCAATAGGTCGTAATGCCGCTGGCTGGTCAGCCACAGCCCGCTGATGACCGTGCCATGGGCCAGCCAGGACTGGCCGCCCTGCACCGGCGAGGTCAGCCGCGAGGTGGCGACGTGCAGGCCGGCGGCGTCGAAGCGGCGCTGCATGGCCGCCAGCCGGGGAGCGATGACGGGCGCATAGCGCGGGTCGAACAGGGCCGAGACCCCGTAGGACTCGATGAAGGCCAGGCTCACGTCGCGCCCGGCCAGCCCCGGCAGCGCCGCGGCCGGGCGGGCGTGGCCGTCGGCGAGCTGCTGCCGGAAGGCGGCCCAGGCCTGGCGGGTCTCCACGCCCTGCTGCCAGTGGCGCATGACCAGGGTCATCAGAGGGGTGGCAGCGTGACCCGACGCCGCCACGGGCAACGACAGCACGAGCAGGGCGACGAGCGCGCCGCGTCGTGGCCGGCTCGTCGCGGTCGGAAGCCGGCCCAGCAGATGCGCCCCGCCCCAGGTCAGCGCCAGGATGGCTGCCCCGGCGGCGCACAGGAGCAGCGGCGCAAGGAACTTACCGACATTATCGACCATCAGATGGTAGGCTGGGCCAACGAGGCTGGCATCCAGCAGCGGGTTGAAGGCGCGCCCCAGGCTCAGTCGGGACAGGTCATCGAGCAGGGCCAGCAGCGTCGCCAGCCCCAGTGCGCAGGCCGCCGGCCAGGCCAGCCACCGGCGCAGGCCGGGGCCGGCGAGGCACAGCGCCAGGACCAGCCACAGCCCCTCGAGCGCCGGCCATCCGCCGCCGGTCATGGCGGGGGCCAGGCGACTCAGGGCGAGCAGCCAGCCTTCGACGACGACAAGAATCAACAGGCCTCGAGACAGGGGACGACTCCTCGCCGGTGACCGCCACCGGCCGGCATGGGGAAGGCCCATCATGGCGCGAACGCGCAGCGAGTGCCAAACCGCTATATTGTGGGCAGTGAACGGAAGGGACGCATTGTCAATTTTGGGAATGAGGAACGCCCATGAATGTGTGGCACTATCTGGCGCTGGGGCTCGCGTGCGCGGGCCTGCCGGTGGCCAATGCCCAGGAAACGCCCTCTGGCGGAACGGATTCGGCGCCGGCCAGGGCCGCCGAGCAGGTTCCGCTTTCGTCGCCGGACCCGTCCCCCCGCGAGGACTGGACACCCCAGGCGCTGTTCGAGCATGTCGTCGAGCGGGCCCGCAAGCTTGCCGACGGCGACTATCAGGCCCCGCAATCCAGGTTGCCTGCCTTTCTCAAGGAGCTCGATCACAACACCTACAGTGACATTCGCTTCCGGCCCGAGCATGCCCTGTGGCGGGATGACCGGCTCTTCGAGGTCCAGTTCTTCCACCCCGGCTTTCTCTACGACAACCCGGTCGAGATGCACGTGCTCAAGGGCGGCCGCATCGAGGATCTGGCCTTCGACCCCGGCATGTTCGAATACCGCGGCGAGTCGGCGGCGCTGAAGGAAAAGGTGGAGAAGATCGATCCCGCCAAGCTGGGCTTCGCCGGCCTGCGGCTGCACTATCCGGTCAACACGCCGGACTACAAGGACGAGATCGCCGTCTTCCTGGGCGCCTCCTACTTCCGGCTCGTCGGGCGCGGGCAGCGCTACGGCCTGTCCGCCCGCGGGCTGGCGGTGGATACCGCGACCCAGGGCGGCGAGGAGTACCCGACCTTCCGGGCCTTCTGGCTGGTACGCCCGGAGCCCAATGCCTCGACCATGACCCTGCTGGCGCTGCTCGACAGCCCCTCGGTCACCGGCGCCTACCGGTTCGATGTGCATGCCGGTCGCCAGACCGTGGTGGATGTCGATGCCCGGCTGTTCGCCCGCCAGGATGTCGGCAAGCTCGGCGTCGCGCCGCTGACCAGCATGTTCCTGCACGGCGAGAACAGCCTGGAGGACTTCGACGACTACCGGCCCGAGGCACACGATTCCGATGGCCTGCTCATGAACACCTCGAGCGGGCAGTGGATTCGCCGGCCGCTGTCCAACCCGCCGTCGCTGAACGTCACCCAGCTGCGCGACACCAACCCGCGCGGCTTCGGCCTGATGCAGCAGGATCGCGACTTCGAGCACTACCTGGACCTGGATGCCGCCTACCAGCGTCGTCCCAGTCTGTGGGTGGACCCGCTCGAGGGCGACTGGGGCGAGGGCGGCGTCGAGCTGGTCCAGATCCCCACCGAGCGCACCATCCACGACAACATCATCTCCTACTGGGTGCCGGATACGCCCTTCAAGGCCGGCCAGACCCGCCATTATCGCTACCGCCTCGCCACCCGGGACGCCACCGTGCCCGGCGAGACGCTGGGCCGCGCGATCCGCATGCGCAACGGCTGGGCGGCGGACCCGGGGCAGGCCGAGCCGCCGCCGCACACCCTGCGGCGCTTCATCGTCGACTTCCGCGGCGGCGAGCTGGACGGGCTGGATGCCTCGCAGCCGGTGCAGGCCGATCTCAACGTCAGCCAGGGCAAGGTCAGCGATCTTCGCGTCCGGCCACTGCCCGACGGCGACACCTGGCGAGCCGCGTTCACGCTGGACCCGCAAGACGCGTCCGCCGACATGCAGCTGTCCCTGACGCTGCGTGGTCAGCGGTTGACCGAAACCTGGAGCTATCTGTGGAATCCCGATGTCCTATGAAACTGATCCCCGCGCCCCGGGGGTGAGCCAGGGCGTGGGCACGTCCCCCGATGTCGCGCTTCAGGAGCGGCCGGAGTCGACCTCATCGTCGATCGCCGCGCCTGCCGAAGCAAGCACGGCCGGTCGCTCGACCCCGCCGGCCCAGCGCATGCCGATGCTGGGCCTGCGGCGGCTGGTGTTCTTCACCCTGGCGATCGTGACCAGCCTGCAGGGCGCCTATATGATGTTCGACATCCTGCGCGCCAACGGCCTGACGGTGCTGGAAGGCGCCATTCTGGGCCTGTTCGTGTGCATGTTCGCCTGGCTGACCATGTCGTTCTGGTCGGCGATCGCGGGCTTTCTGGTCGTCATCACCCGGCGTGACCCGCTGACCCTCAAGCGGGCCGCGCCGCTGTCGGAAACCCTCGACCCGAACCGGCGCATCGCCCTGGTGATGCCGGTCTACAACGAGGACACGGCCCGGGTGATCGCCGGGCTCGAGGCGACCTGCCACTCGCTGGCGGCCACCGGCAAGGCCGACGCCTTCGACGTCTTCCTGCTAAGCGACACCACCGATTCGGAAATCGCCGACGCCGAGCGTCGCGCCGCGGCGGCGCTGAGCGAGCGCATGCCCGGCGGGCTGACGCTCTACTACCGGCGTCGCGAGCGCAACATCGGCCGCAAGGTCGGCAACCTGGCGGAGTTCTGCTGCCGCTGGGGCGACGCCTACGAGAGCATGATCGTGCTCGACGCCGACAGCGTGATGGGCGGGGAGACCCTGGTGCGCCTGGCGGCGACCATGCAGGCCAACCCGCGGCTGGGGCTGCTGCAGACCGTGCCGCTGCCGGCGCGCTCCAACACCCTGTTCGGCCGCTTCCTGCAGTTCGCCGCCACGCTCTACAGCCCCATGCTGGCGGCCGGACAGAGTGTCTGGCAGGGCGATACCGCCAACTACTGGGGGCACAACGCGATCATCCGCATCGAGGCCTTCGTCAACCACTGTGGGCTGCCGCCGCTGCCCGGCAAGGCGCCGATGGGCGGCGAGATCCTCAGCCACGACTTCGTCGAAGCGGCGCTGTTGCGACGCGCCGGCTGGGAGGTGAGGCTCCACGCCGGCCTCGAGGACAGCTACGAGGAACTGCCGGGCAACATGGTCGACTACGCCAAGCGCGACCGCCGCTGGTGCCAGGGCAACATGCAGCATCTGCGCCTGCTGCTCGCGCGCGGGCTACATCCGATCAACCGCCTGCACTTCCTGCTCGGTGCGCTGGCCTACATGGCCTCGCTGCTGTGGCTGATCATGCTGGGCCTGAGTACCGTCGACGCCGTGGTGCGGGCAGTCGCCAAGGTGCGCTTCTTCAACGAGGGCTACCAGCTATTCCCCGAATGGCCGGAATCGAAGGTGGCGATGATCGCCTCGCTGCTGGTGATCACCGTGCTGATGCTGTTGCTGCCCAAGCTGCTCGGGGTGATCGTCGGCCTGCTCCAGCGACGTCGCGATTTCGGCGGTGGCGTTCGCCTGGCGTTCAGCGCGCTGGTCGAGGTGCTCTTCTCGATTCTCATCGCGCCGTTGATGATGGCCTTCCACGCCTGGTTCGTGGTCAGCGTGCTGGCCGGACGCACCGTGTCGTGGAGCTCGCAGGTCCGCGGCGGTCGCCTGATCCCGTGGAGCGTGGCGTGGCGGCGCACCGGGGCGATGACCCTGCTGGGCCTGCTCTGGGGCGGCGTCAGCTATTACTTCGCACCGCTGTTCTTCTGGTGGCTGTCACCGGTGTTGCTGGGCATGGTCGCCTCGGCACCGCTGCTGCGTTATACCAGCAGCATTCGGGCGGGCGAATGGATGCAGCGTCACGGGCTGGTGTGCATTCCTGCCGAGGTCAACCCACCGTGGGTGCTTACGCGGCTGGAGCAGCTCGAGGCGAATCCGCCGAACGACGAAACGGCCGATGTCGACGCCGAATCGTTGCTCCCCGAGACCGAGCGTCGCCAGACGATGCCCACTCAGTCGCTCAGGGCCTGGTGGGGACTGGGCGGGGCGAAGCCGCCGTCCACTGAAAGTGCTTAGGCGATTAAGGTCTAGCCAAATTTCCACAAATAACTTCATGATATAAAGCAGGGCGGTCAAAATGCGGACTGAATCTCTTTCAGCCGCAGGACCGCCATGTCTCCCGATGCCTGGATCTCGCTCGCGACCGTCACCATCGTGTTCCTGCTGATGGGCACGACGCGTATCGGCGCCGATATGATCTTGCTCGGTGGGGTGATCGTTCTGCTGACCCTGGGCGTGATCGGCCCGCAGCAGGCACTGGCCGGCTTCTCCAACGACGGTCTGTTCACCGTGGCGTTCATGTACGTGCTGGTCGCCAGCATTCGCGAGACCGGCGGCATGGATCTGATCATCCGCTACGTGCTGGGGCGTCCCCGCAGCGAGTCCGGTGCCATGGCACGACTGCTGTTGCCGGTCTCGGCAATGAGCGCTTTCCTCAACAATACCCCGGTGGTGGCGACCTACGTGCCCGCGGTGATGAGCTGGAGCCGGCGGCTCGACCTGAAGGCCCATCGCTTCCTGATCCCGCTGAGCTTCGCCTCGATTCTCGGCGGTACCTGCTCACTGCTGGGCACCAGCACCAACCTGGTGGTCAACGGCCTGCTCGCCGCGCGCTACCCGCAGGCCTCGCTACACCTGTTCGACATCGCCTGGGTCGGCGTGCCGGTGGCGCTGGTGGGGCTCGGCTATCTGCTGTTCGCCGGTCGCTGGCTGCTGCCCAACCGGCGCAGCGCCGCCCAGGCCTTCGAGAATCCGCGCGAGTTCACCATCGAGATGGCGGTCGACCCGGAGGGCCCGCTGGTCGAGAAGACGGTCGAGGAGGCCGGGCTGCGTCATCTCCGTGGCCTCTTCCTGGTCGAGATCGAGCGCGGCGGCAACGTGGTCAGCGTCGTCGGTCCGGGCGAGAAGCTCAAGGCCGGCGACAGGCTGGTGTTCGCCGGCACCAGCGAGGCGGCCATCGAACTGCAGCAGTTCCGCGGCCTGCGGCCGTCGAGCCTCGGCGAGTCGAACCTGCAGAAGGATTTTCGCGAGCGCCGGCTGGTCGAGGCGGTGGTTTCCGATCAGTGCCAGTTCATCGGCCAGCGTATCCGCGAGGGACACTTCCGCACGCTCTACGGCGCCGCGGTGCTGGCAGTCTGCCGCAACGGCGAGCGGGTCGACGGCAACCTGGGGCAGATTCGCCTGCAGCCGGCCGACGTGCTGCTTCTGGAAGTGCGTCCGCCATTCATCGAGCGCCATCGCCAGTCGCGGGATTTCCTGCTGATCAGCCAGGTCAACGGCCAGGCGCGCCCGGTGCACGAAAAGGCCTGGCTGGCGTGGACGATCCTCGTCGGCGTGGTGGTGCTGGCCAGCTTCGGCGTATTGAGCATGCTCAATGCGGCGATGCTCGGCGCCCTGGCGAGCCTGCTCACGCGCTGCTGCTCGGTGGGCGCGGCCAAGCGCGGTCTGGATACCCAGGTGCTGCTGACC
Source organism: Modicisalibacter sp. 'Wilcox' (assembly GCF_010993675.1). Classification (NCBI taxonomy): domain Bacteria; kingdom Pseudomonadati; phylum Pseudomonadota; class Gammaproteobacteria; order Oceanospirillales; family Halomonadaceae; genus Modicisalibacter; species Modicisalibacter sp. 'Wilcox'. The sequence goes on along the minus strand of NZ_WNXF01000007.1, from coordinate 84,230 downwards.
ATCGGCGCGTCGTTCGGCCTGGGCGCGGCGCTGGAGAGTTCCGGGGCGGCGGCGGCCGTGGCGCAGCAGGCGATGACGCTGGCCGGCGGCGACCCTTACCTGATGCTGATCGGCGCCTATGTGCTGGTCGCGCTGCTCACCGAAGTGGTGACCAACAATGCCGCGGCGGTGATTGCCTTTCCCATCGTCACCGCCAGCGCCGAGAGCCTGGGGGTGAGCGTCATGCCGTTCGCCATCGCGGTGATGTTCGCCGCCTCGGCGAGCTTTTTGACGCCGCTGGGCTACCAGACCAATCTGATGGTCTACGGCCCGGGCGGCTATCGCTTCGGCGACTTCCTGCGCGTCGGGGGGCCGCTGAGCGTGCTGGTGGGGATCACCTCGCTGCTGCTGATCCCACGGATCTGGCCGTTCTAAATCGTGAATGCTGGTCCTCACAGTAATGGGTGCCAGGTGTTTCTGGTGCGATTTCTCGGGTCAGGTGGCTCAAGAGATAAAGTCCCTCAGGCCAATGGCTGTGCCCCGATTCAACATTGATATGGCCGACATTGGCGATAATATGGCAGATGCTTCCCCAGGCATTGGCGAAGTGTTCTATTCGCTGTCTAGATGCCGACCAATCGTTGGTCGATCCCACCACCAGGCTCGTAAAAGGTAACGGGGTTCCGGGGATGGGGGCAAAGGCTTTCAGGTTTCTCCTTGCCGGCCCTTGTTCTACATCGGCGGGGGCCACCAGCATGGCTGCGGCTATTTTGTATGTGAACGCTGATCGCGTAGTCCAATGGGCAATGCTGATACAGCCCAGGCTATGTGCGATGAGCACTATCGGTCCTTCGAGTCTGGAAACGGCACGCTCGATCGCCTCAATCCAATCATCGAAGCGGGGCAGATCCCAGTCAGTCACCTGGATGCGCGAGGCTTGGGGTAGAACGGCTTGCCAATGGCTTTGCCAGTGGTCTGAACCTGAGCCTTTCCATCCGGGTACGATAAGATAGTGGCATTTTTCATTAATAATTATTGCCATGTCATGCCTCCCGTAGCCAAGTTTAGGAGCCGACTAGATCCCAGTGTTGATTCTTTGAATCAAGAGATAAAAAGGGACGGTCTCCCTTGATAGTAACTCGTTCACCGCGCCTGGTCTTTCCGGCATAGTCGAATAATGCTCGGTGCTGAACGCAGCGATTGTCCCAGAAGGCAAGCGAGTTATTGCGCCAGCTAAAGCGTGTTGTGAACTCCGGGGTCTCCTGATGCCGATAAATAAACTCCAGCAGCGCTTCGCTTTCCGACGGGGTCAGTTCGAGAATTTCGGCGGTAAATCCACGGTTGACAAAAAGCCCCTTGCGGCCCGTTTCCGGGTGGGTGCGCACCACCGGATGAATGGCTTCCGGGTATTCGCTGCCATTGGCATAACCGAAGCATTCGCGATTCTGAGGACGCTGATTGCCGTAGCGATAGCGGTAATTGGCCTCTCCGGAATGGCGGGCGGTAAGTCCTTCCAGAAAACGCTGCATGGCCGGCGAAAGAGCTTCGAAGGCGGCGTAGCTACTGGCGAATAGCGTGTCGCCTCCGGCGGCTGGCACTTCCTTCAGATACAGGATGCTGCCCAATGGCGGCTGCTCGTCGCAGGAAACGTCTGAATGCCAGTCATTGCCGTTGACGGCTCGCTTTCCTGCCTTGACCTCGCGGGGATTGTCCGATGAATCCTTGTTCGCCTCGATCGGAAAAATTTCCGGGTAACCCTCGGGACCGCTGACCATCGGGTGGATGTGAAGTTCACCGAAATGCTTGCCCAGGGCAATGTGCTGATCACGCGTCAGGTGCTGGTCGTGAAAGAAAAGTACCTGATAATCGAGAAACGCTTTATGAATCTCGCGCCACTGCAGTGGTGTCAATTCACTGCTCAGGTCAAGGCCTTGAATTTCTGCACCGATATGTCCGGCGCTTGGAATGACTCGAAACGATTGATAGCTCATGGTGTGATTGCCTCGCAACGTTCTGGTGGAGATAACGGATGCCGGATAGCTGAAGCCTTGGTGTCTATCCTTGATCGAATTGGACGCGTTGAAAAATACCGATATTCGATTAGCTAATCAGCCACTGGCAGATTATGTAACTGCGCGAAGCCAACCCATATTTTTTGAAAAGCATTGCGAAATAAGTGATTGGCTGGCGGTTGTGGCAGCTCGATAGGCTGTCAGTTCTGATGAAGATGCATTTACCAGGAGACGATATGACAGACGCGAACATGACACGGCCAACCCGCTATCGACTATTCACGGCCGGCCTGGTTTCGCTTGGCGTAGCGGGCATGGGGTTGGCGGCTTGCGCTCAGGCTCAGGCTGCCGAGACGGTCCGTATCGCCGAGCAGTACGGCATCGTCTATCTTCCGCTGCACGTCATTCGTGACCAGGGCCTGTTGAAGAAGGAGGCCAGGCAGGCCGGCATCGAGCTCGATGTCGAGTGGAAGCAGCTTTCAGGGGGCGCCAACGTCAACAATGCGCTGCTTTCCGACAGCATCGACATCGCCGCCGCCGGGGTAGGGCCGCTATTGACGGCCTGGGATCGCACCCGAGGCAGCCTCGACGTCAAGGCGATTGCCTCGCTGGGCAACTTTCCGACCTATCTGGTCACCAATAACCCCGACGTCAAGACGCTGGCCGACTTCAGCGAGCACGATCGCATTGCCGTGCCGGCGGTCAAGGTCTCGGTTCAGGCGCGCTTTCTGCAGATGGCAGCTGCCAAGGCATTCGGGCAGCAACACTACGCCAAGCTGGATGACCTGACCGTGTCGTTGCCGCATCCGGACGCCACCAATGCGTTGGTGAGCGGCGGCACTGAACTGACGGCGCACTTCTCCAACCTGCCCTATCAGTATCAGGAACTGGCGGACCCCGATGTGCACAAGGTGCTCGATTCCTACGACATCCTGGGCGGGCCGGTATCGCCGGTACTGCTCTATGCCACGGCCGCCTATCGCAAGAATAACCCCGAGCTCTATCAGGCGTTTCTCGACGCGCTGCAACAGGCCAGCGAATTCATTGCCGATCATCCGGCCGAAGCAGTCGCGACCTACAAGCGAGTGACCGGTTCAAAGCTCGATAACGATTTCCTCGAGGACATCATTACCGACGATGCGATCAACTTCTCGCCGGTACCGAACAATACTTATCCCTTGGCGAAATTTCTGCATGACGTAGGCGCCATTCGGCATTCACCGGCCTCTTGGAAGGACTACTTCTTCCCCGAGGCGCATGACTGGGAAGGGAGTTGACATGGCCACCCTCGACGCTTTCAAGAAGCCCGACACACTCAAGACGCCCGACGCGCTCGCGCCACGGCCAGCCGCCGAGGCGCCGCAACAGACGCCGTCGCCGCCGGAACAGCCGCGGCTGGCGGTGGATAACGTAAGCCTCGAGTACCGCACGGCGCGACATGTGGTCAAGGCCGCTCAGCAGGTCAGTTTCAATGTGCAGGAGGGCGATCGTTTCGTGCTGCTGGGGCCATCGGGTTGCGGCAAGTCGACACTGCTCAAGGCGGTGGCCGGCTTTCTTGCCCCGGTGGAGGGCGAGATCCGACTCGATGGACGCTCGATCCACGCCCCCGGGCCGGATCGTATCGTGGTATTTCAGGAATTCGATCAACTGCCGCCCTGGAAGACCGTCAAGCAGAATGTGATGTTTCCGCTGCTCGCGTCCAGGACCCTGGCGCGGGATGCCGCCGAGACTCGCGCTCTGGAAACCTTGGAAAAGGTCGGCCTGTCGGGCTTCGCTGATGCCTATCCGCATACCCTGTCTGGTGGCATGAAGCAACGCGTGGCGATCGCCCGGGGGCTGGCCATGCAGCCACGTATACTGCTGATGGACGAGCCCTTCGCCGCACTCGACGCCTTGACCCGACGCAAGATGCAGGAAGAGCTACTGGCCTTGTGGGATGACGTGCACTTCACCCTGTTGTTTGTCACTCATTCTATCGAGGAGGCTCAGGTCATCGGCAACCGTATCCTGCTGCTGTCGCCTCATCCGGGGCGTGTCCGTGCCGAGCTTGGCTGCGAGGAGGATACCTTGAACAACCATGGTAGCGAGGCGACGCGAGCACGTACTCAGCGGATTCATCAACTGCTCTTTGAGCATCAAGCGAAAGCCGACGATGCGGTAACGCGGGAGGCTCGATCATGACGCTACGTTCCGTGCCCGCCGAAGAACGGGGGGAAAGGCCTGACCGGCTCTATGAGCTGCCGCCGATCGATACCCGCGATCTGATGGCCCAACGCAGCCGCTGGCAGCACCTATGGGGTCTGCCGGCCGTGCGCAAGGCGCTGATCCTGGTGGGGCTCGTGCTGCTTTGGGAAGGCGCGGCTCGCTATCAAGGCAATCCGCTCATGTTGCCCGGCGCGAGTGCCACGGTACGGGCACTATGGGACGGTCTCTTCGCTGGCCCGTTGCTGGCGCGCATCGGCGTATCACTGAGTGTGTTGATCAAGGGCTACGCCCTGGGATCGCTGTTGGCGCTGGGGCTGACCACCCTGGCGGTATCGACGCGCATTGGTCGAGATCTGTTGACGACGCTGACCTCCATGTTCAGCCCGCTGCCGGCGATTGCCCTGTTACCGCTGGCATTGCTGTGGTTCGGGCTGGGCGAAGCCAGTCTAATATTCGTGCTGATTCATTCGGTATTGTGGGCCATGGCGGTGAACATTCATGCCGGCTTCCAGGGGGTGAGCGAGACCCTGAGGATGGCGGGGCGAAACTACGGCCTGCGTGGGCTGCGGTATGTGGCGCTGATCCTGATCCCGGCCGCCTTGCCGTCACTGCTGGCGGGGTTGCGTATCGGCTGGGCCTTCGCCTGGCGCACGCTGATCGCCGCCGAACTGGTGTTCGGCGCTTCCTCGGGTGGCGGCGGGCTGGGCTGGTATATCTTCCAGAACCGTAACGAACTCTACACCGACAAGGTATTTGCCGGTCTGGTGGTGGTGATCGTGATCGGCCTGCTGGTCGAGAACCTGATCTTCGATACCTTCGAACGGCTGACCGTCAGGCGCTGGGGAATGGTGCGGGGACAATAACGTTGTTTTTTCAGGAGTATCAGGTCATGCCACTGACTCGCGTCGTCGACTATTTCAACGCTCATCTCGATGACTTCAACGTACATGCCAGCTTGAATCGTTACGCTCGGTTCTATTATGACAAGGGGCGGGTGTGGGCACGGCTGGCCGATCATGTAATTTATCCCTGCTTGCAGCCAATCCTGGAGCTGGAGAATATGCAGCCAGCCGCCTACGAGGGACGGCTCGACATACGGACCGATCAGGGCCAGCCGCTCTCGACCGAGGCGCTCTATTTCCTGACCTGGAATACGGAGGATGTGGTCTTTCTGGATCGCTTCCTGAGGACGCTGCAGGCGCTGGAATTTCTCAACAGCCACTCGGATTCGTCCCGGCCATTGATCGTTTCCGTTCACAGCCGGCATATTCAGGCTGTCGGGTCCTCGCACGGCGCGGTATTCGAGAGCTTACTGGAGCGTTTGGGCCTGCGACCGTCGCGGATCATTCTGCGTCAGCGTGGTAAGGCGTTGCTGGGTGACCCGCACGCGCGCGAGGCGGCGGTCAGTTTCCATCGCCGCGGGTACGCCTTGCTGGCCGATGAGCTTCCGCTTGAATTGGCGAGCGATGTCTGGTTACGCCTTCATGAGCTTGGCGTGCGCTGGGCCACACCGCAGGGGCTGGCAAGGGCCTCGTTAGAAGACGAGGCAATAGGCGACTCAAGGCTGGCGCATTGGTTAAACGATGCGCACCGCAGCGGCATCGCGAGCTGGTGGCCGAATATTCACCGGCGTGACGATCTGGCGCGCCTCAGGCGTCTTTCGCTGGGCTTTGTCAGCGGGCCGATAGTCGACGAAATGGCCGCTGATCTTGTTCGCCCGGCTTCTGGGCTGGCGGCGCGCTAACGATTCAACATGCGCGGTCAGCCGAAACGCTAACGGCGCCCGGCAAGGACGCCGTTAGCGTTCCGTGATGAGCACCACGCTCTGTCAGCGATCGCTATGTCGCGACGGCTCGGCGAGGTGTCTCGGCCGATACCTCTTCCTGTTGCCTGTCGCCGTCAGCCTGCGACACGGCGGTCTCGTACCAGTGGATGGTGAGCGCTTGCATGGCGACGGTCTCGCCCACGGCGAGGTTCAAGTGGGCGGCATCGCGACGCGACAACTCGACCTCGAGAATCGACTTGTCGAGCAGCTCGACCGGATCGAGTGGGGCGATCTCGAACTGATAGGTGCCGCCCATCGGCTGGATATGATGCACACGGCCGCGTGGCAGACCGGCGGCTTCAGGTGTGGCTTGCGGTCGTAACAGTGCGATGTCGTGGGGGCGAACATACCCGGTGATGGACGCGCCCTTCGCCACGCTCGGCGTGTCTTCGCCCAGTGGCAACTGCCAGTCGCCGGACAACAGTCTGCCATTGCTAATGTGGCCTTTCAGGACATTCACGTTACCGATGAAGGTCGAGACGAATGGAGTAGCTGGGTGATCGTAGATCTCCTCGGGGGTGCCCACCTGCTCGATGCGGCCCTTGTTCATCACCACGATGCGGCTGGCGACTTCCATGGCCTCCTCCTGGTCGTGGGTCACGAACAGGCTGGTGACGTGCAATTCGTCATGTAGATGACGCAGCCAGCGGCGTAGCTCCTTGCGTACGCTGGCATCGAGTGCCCCGAACGGTTCGTCGAGCAGGAGATAGCGCGGCTCGATGGCCAGTGCCCGCGCCAGCGCGATGCGCTGGCGTTGTCCGCCAGACAGCTGGGCGGGGAAACGATCGGCCAGCCACCCCAGTTGAACGAGCTCGAGGAGTTCGTGAACCTTGTGGCGAATGGCCTGTTCGGAAGGTCGTTCCCGGCGCGGCCGCGAGCGCAGGCCGAAGGCGACATTCTCGAAGACCGTCATATGCCGGAACAGGGCATAGTGTTGGAAGACGAAGCCGACCTCGCGGCGCTGGATATGCGCATGGGTCATGTCCTCGCCATCGAGCAGGACCGCGCCTTCGTCGGGAAATTCCATCCCGGCGATGACGCGCAGCAGCGTAGTCTTGCCGCACCCAGACGGCCCCAGCAAGGCGATGAGATCACCGCTCTCGACGTCCAGATTGATATCGTCGAGTGCCGTGAAGGCTCCGAAGCGTTTGGTAATAGCGCGTGCGGTGATGCTCATGTCGGCGAGGCCTCCAAATCATAAAGGGCATGAGAACGGCTGGCGCGCCATTCCACGAAGGCCTTGGCGGCCAGGGTTACCAGCGCCAGCAAGGCGAGCAGCGAAGCCACGGCGAAGGCGGCCGCGTACTGGTATTCGTTGTAGAGAATCTCGATATGCAACGGCATCGTGTTGGTCTCGCCGCGGATATGCCCCGAGACTACGGAGACGGCACCGAATTCACCCATCGCCCGTGCACTGCAGAGGATGACGCCATACATGAGCCCCCACTTGACGTTGGGCAGCGTGACACGCAGAAACGTCTGCCAGCCCGAGGCACCCAGCGACAGCGCCGCTTCTTCCTCGGCACGCCCCTGGGCCTCCATGACCGGAATCAGCTCACGGGCGACGAAGGGGAAGGTGACGAAGAGTGTCGCTAGCACCAGGCCGGGCAGCGCGAAGACGATATTGATGTCATGGGCATCGAGCCACGGCCCCAGCCAGCCATGTGCCCCATAGAGCAGGATGTAGATCAGTCCGGCGATCACCGGCGAGACGGCAAAGGGCAGGTCGATCAGCGTGACCAGAAGGCTCTTGCCGCGAAAATCGAACTTGGTGACTGTCCAGGCTGCGGCCACCCCGAACACCAGGTTCAGCGGTACGGCGACGGCCGTTACGATCAGGGTGAGATAGATGGCGTGCAAGGCCGCCGGATCGGACAGCGCACTCATGTAGGTTCCGAATCCCTTGGCCAGGGCCTGGGTCATCACCGCGATCAACGGCAAAACCAGAAAGACCAGCAGAAAGCCCAGTGCCACTCCGGTCATCACAATCCGTGGCCACGCTGCTTGCCTGGCGTCAGTCGGCCGTGCATGCGCGGTGGGTGACGAACCGTTGACGGTAGTGATCTTCATTGACAGATCTCCTTGGCTACGCGGCGTGGCGATTGGTGCGCCACCATTGAAGACCGTTGATGCACAGCAGGATGACGAACGACAGCACCAGCATCGCGGCGGCGATGGCGGTGGCCTCGGCATATTCGAACTGCTCGAGCTTGGTGACGATCAGCAGCGGCGCGATTTCCGAGACCATGGGCATGTTGCCGGCGATGAAGATGACCGAGCCGTACTCCCCGACGCCACGGGCGAAGGCCAGGGCGTAACCGGTCAGCAGCGCCGGCCAGAGTTCGGGCAGAACGACGCGCCGGAAGGTGGTCCAGCGATTGGCGCCGAGGCTGACCGCCGCTTCCTCGAATTCGGGGTCGAGATCCTCGAGGATCGGTTGCACGGTGCGAACCACGAACGGCAAGCCGATGAAGATCAGCGCCACGACGATCCCCGCCGGCTGATAGCCGATCTGCAGCCCCAGCGGCTGCAGCCACTGGCCGATCCAGCCGGTCGGGGCATAGATCGCGGTCAGCGCGATGCCCGCCACGGCCGTGGGTAGGGCGAACGGCAGATCGACCAGGCCATCGATGAGCTTGCGCCCGGGAAATGGGTTGCGAACCAGCACCCAGGCCACCAGCAGGCCGAACACGGCGTTGATGGTGGCGGCGATCAGCGAGGCCCCGAAGCTGGTCTGCAACGCCGCGACGACCCGCGGTGCGCTCACTGTGTCCCAGAAACGCCCCCAGCCCAGTTCCGAGGTCTCGATGAAGACCGCCGAGAGGGGGATCAGCACGATCAGGCTCAGATACACCACGGTGTAGCCGACACTCAGGCCGAAGCCGGGCATCAGCGAAGGGCGTCGCCACGCCAAGACACTCATAGCGGTACCTCGCTGCTGTGCGCGTTGATGGGGCATGCAACGTCAGGACGCCGAGCCATCCCATGGCCCGGCGTAAACACGAAGGGCGTCATGATCATCCCTGGGGTTGATAGATCTGATCGAAGACGCCGCCATCATCGAAGAACTTGGCCTGAGCCTTCTCCCAGCTGCCGAATTTTTCCTCCACCGTGAAGGTGTCGACGTCGGCATAGCGATCGCTGAACTCGGCGAGAATGTCATTGTCGCGGGGGCGGTAATAGTTCTCCGCGGCAATTTTCTGGGCCTTGGGTTCAAACAGCTTTTCCAGATAGGCCGTGGCAACTTTCGTGGTGCCGTGTTTCTTGGCATTGGCGTCGACCACCGCAACCGGGGTCTCGACCAGCACCGTCTTCTTGGGTACCACGATGTCGAACTGATCTGGCCCCAGTTCCTCGGTGGCCAGCAGCGCCTCGTTCTCGTAGGTGATCAAGACGTCACCGATATGGCGCTGGACGAAGGTATTGGTCGCCCCCCGCGCGCCGGAATCCAGTACCGGGACGTTCTTGTACAGCTTGTTGATGTAGTCCCGGGCTTTGTCTTCACTGCCGTATTGATCCAGTGCCCACCCGTACGCTGCCAGGAAGTTCCAGCGCGCGCCGCCCGAGGTCTTGGGGTTGGGGGTGATGACCTGGACATCCTCGCGCACCAGGTCGTCCCAGTTGTGAATATCCTTGGGGTTGCCTTCGCGAACCAGGAACACCTGAACGGTGGTATAAGGGGCCGAGTTATAAGGTAGTTCCGATTGCCAGCCGGGCTCGATCAGATTGGAGTTCTCGACGATACCCTGAATGTCCACCGAGACCGCGAGAGTGGCAACGTCGGCGGGCGAGCCATCGATGATCGAGCGTGCCTGCCCGCCGGAACCGCCATGCGACTGCTTGACCTGAAGGGTGTCGCCGGTCTGCTCCTTCCAGTAATCCTCGAACCAGGCGTTGTACTGCTTGTAGAGCTCCCGCGTGGGGTCGTAGGAGACATTGAGCAGTTCGATATCCTTGGCCAGCGCGCTTCCCGAGAGGATCGAGGACCCCAGGACGCCCAGGGCCAGCCAGTGCTTGATGGTCGGTGAAAGATGCAGCATGAGAACTCCTTTCTTGCGGATGCAGTGACGCATGAGGCCAGCTGGATGATTGGCTTGATGAGATATCAGTATCTAACCGCAAGGAGGGCGATTCATGAACGAATAAAAAAAGGATTGTTTATCGCAGAAAAGAATATTGGCTAGCCGCCCAGCGCTGGGCTCAATGCACGCTGCACGGTTTCGGGATCGAGATCGTTGTGGCACAGCTGGAGGAACTGGTAGGCGAAGCTGCGCAGGAAATGGCCTCGCCGCAGGGCGATGTAGGTCGTATTGCATGGAAATAGGTGTGAAGCGTCGATCAATTTCAGGCCATGGTCGCGCTGGGCGTGAAACGCGACCGAGGCGATCAGGCCGACGCCCATGTCGAGCTCGACATAGGTCTTGATGACGTCGGCATCCAATGCCGTGAGTACGACGTCGGGAGAGACGTTGGCTTCGGCAAAGGCTTGGTCGATTCGGGCGCGACCGGTGAATCCTTCGTGATAGGTGACGATCGGGTAGTCGGCGATACGCTCTAGCGTCAACTTGACCTCGCGCGTCAACGGGTGGGTCTCGGGAACAATCACGCCGTGATACCAGTGGTAGAAAGGAAAACAGACGAATTGCTGTCCCTCTTGGTGCAAGGCTTCGGTGGCTATGCCCAGGTCCACCTTGCCAGCCTTGAGAAGAGACACGATTTCACCGGGGCTGCATTGGTGCAGTTCCAGATGGACCTTGGGAAATGCCTCCTTGAAGCGAGCTATTACCGGTGGAAGTGCATAACGCGCTTGAGTATGTGTGGTCGCGATGGCCAAGCTGCCCTGGTCCTGATGGGCGAGCTGATAGGCTGAGCGCTTGAGGTTCTCGACATCCAGCAGAATGCGCTCGATGGTGTCCACAAGCGACTTGCCAGCTAACGAGAGACCCAAGATGCGCTTTCCCCGGCGCTCGAACAATTCGACGCCCAACTCGTCTTCCAGATCGCGTATGTGCTTGCTGGCCCCCGATTGGGAAGTGAAAAGAGCGTTGGCCGCTTCCGTGAGGTTGAAACTCTGTCGCACCGTCTCGCGTACGATGCGAAGCTGCTGGAGATTCATGGTCTTCCCTAACGGCTAAGTATTAGTGGGAATATAAAACCTATTTTTTATTACTATAAATAGGTTTTCTTGATATCCATATCAAAATGCACACCATGTGACGTCGGTGGGTAGAAGCTGTCCCGCCCCTGAAATTTGCTCAAGGAGAATGGCATGGCACGCGAGCCATTGGTGATCGAATCCCGCCACGGGCAGGCGGCGGACGCCGCACTGATTCTGCTGCACGGCCTGGGGGCCGATGGCGGCGACTTCGAACCGCTGGTGCCGGCGCTCGGCCTGCCGCAGGAGCTGGCCCTGCGGGTGGTGCTGCCGCACGCGCCGAGCCGGCCGGTGACCGTCAACGGTGGCATGCGCATGCCGGCCTGGTACGACATCCTCGAGATGGATCTGTCACGCAAGGTCGACGTCGAGCAGCTCCGGGCCTCGGCACGCAGCGTGCAGGCCCTGATCGATGCTCAGTGCGACGCGGGGATCGACAGCCGGCGGATCATCGTCGCCGGCTTCTCGCAGGGCGGGGCGGTGGCCTACGAGGCGGCGCTGACCTGTCCGCATCCGCTGGCGGGGCTGCTGGCGATGTCCACCTACTTCGCCACCGGCGACACGCTCGATGTCGCCGACGCCAACCAGGCCCTCGAGGTCGAGGTGCACCACGGCACCTTCGATCCGATCGTGCCCGAGTCGCTGGGCCGTGCCGGCTACGAGCGGGCGCGCGAGCTGGGGCTGCCGGCGCACTATCGCACCTATCCCATGGCTCACGCGCTGTGCCCGGAGCAGATCGCCGACATCGGCGACTGGCTCACGCGGCGGCTGACCGCCGAGTAGAACGCCGCCTACTTCGCCTCGCCCCGGAAGCGCTCGAGATCCGCCTTCGCCGGCAGTGCGGCATAGGCGCCGGGGCGGGTCACGGCGTGGGCGCCGCAGCGGCAGGCCACGTCCACCGCCCGCTCGAGGCGTGCCGTGTCGTCGCACCAGTCGGCGAAGGTTCCGGCCGTGACAGCGTCCTCGGCCAGCTGGGCGAGCAGCCCGCCGATGAAGGCGTCGCCGCCGGCGGTGGTATCGACGGGGCTGACTGGCGGTGGGGCGATCGCGAGGCGCTGGTTGAGCCGATGCACCGCCACGTCCGCGCCGCCGTCGGTGATCACGATCAGCTTCACGCCGGCGGCGAAGCGCTGGTTGAGCCAGGCCGCCACCGAATGGCCGCCGCGCAGTGCCTCGACCTCCTCGGCGGAGAGCTTGAGCAGGTCGGCGCGATCGAGCAGGGCGGTGACGCGGCCGATGTCGACTTGCCCCCCGGGCCACAGGGTGTGGCGCAGGTTGGCGTCGACGCTGACCAGGCTGCCCGAGCGCCGGGCGATGTCGGCCAGCGCCAGGGTGGTCTCGGCGATCGCTTCCTCGGTGAGGCTGTTGCTGCACAGGTGGACGATCGCCGGCTCGGCGAACACCCCCGCCGGCAGGTGCTCGAGGCGGTAGAGCAGATCGGCAGCGGGCGGCCGGTAGAAGTCGAAGGTGCGCTCGCCGTCGGCGTCGCGGGAGACGAAGGCCAGCGCGGTGCGGGCTTCCTGCGTCGTCACCACGCCCGAGGTGTCGACGCCGTGGCTGGCCATCTCGGCGGTCAGGAAGCGGCCGAAGCGGTCGTCGCCGACCATGCCCAGGAAGCGGCTGGGTACCCCGAGCCGTGCACAGGCCACGGCGACGTTGGCCGGGGCGCCGCCGGCGTAGGGGGTGAAGGTTTCCGGGCCATCGGTGGTATCGTCGCCGAGGCGGCTGGAGAGCATGTCGACGAGCGCCTCGCCGAAGGCGATGACGGGGATCATGAGCGCTTGCTCCGGCTGGTGGCCTTGCCCTTGCCCTGAGCGGCCTCGGGCGTCGCGTCGGTGTCCTGGTGGCCGGGGACGTGCCGGCGCACCAGGGCCAGCAGGCCCTGGGTCGAGGCATCGAAGTCCTGGACCCGCTCGTCGATGCGTTCGCTGATCTCGCCGGCGATGCGCTTGCCCAGCTGTACCCCCCACTGGTCGAAGGAGTTGATGTTCCAGATCACCCCCTGGACGAACACCTTGTGCTCGTAGAGCGCGATCAGCGCGCCGAGATTGCGCGGCGTCAGCTCGTCGAGCAGCAGGGTGCTCGACGGGCGGTTGCCCGGGCAGCTGTAGGGGTCGAGCTGGCTGCCCTGCTGGCTGCCCTCCATGAAGGCGTTGGCCTGGGCGAGCATGTTGGTGAGCAGGGCGAAATGATGCTCCTCCATGCCCTGGTCGGGCTTGAGCGAGGCGATGAAGTCGATCGGCACGTAGCGGGTGCCCTGGTGGAGCAGCTGGAAGAAGGCGTGCTGGCCGTTGGAGCCGGTCTGGCCCCAGACGATCGGCCCGGTCTTGTAGTCGACCGGGTGGCCGAAGATGTCCACCGACTTGCCGTTGGACTCCATGTCGAGCTGCTGGAGGAAGGCCGGCAGCTGATGCAGGGCCTGATCGTAGGGCACGATGGCCTGGGTCTCGGCGCCGTGGAAGTTGATGTACCAGATGCCGATCAGCGCCATCAGCACCGGCATGTTGCGGTCGTTGGGGGCCTCGATGAAGTGGCGGTCCATCTCGTAGGCGCCCTCGAGCAGCGCCATGAAGCCGTCGAAGCCGATCGACAGGGCGATGGGCAGGCCGATCGACGACCACATCGAGTAGCGCCCGCCGACCCAGGCCCAGAACTCGAAGACGTTCTCCTCGCGGATGCCGAACGCCATCGCCGCCTTGCGGTTGGTGGAGGCGGCGACGAAGTGCGCGCCGACGTCGGCGTCCTCGCCGGCGTTGTCGAGAAACCAGCGCCGCGCGGTCTTGGCGTTGAGCAGCGTCTCCTGGGTGGAGAAGGTCTTGGTCGAGACGATGAACAGCGTGGTCGCCGGATCGAGCCGGCGCAGGACCTTCTGGATATGCGCACCGTCGACGTTGGAGACGAAGTGGAAGTTGAGGTCCTGATGGCGGTGCTTGAGCAGGGCCCGGCAGGCCATGTTGGGCCCCAGGTCCGAACCGCCGATGCCGATGTTGACCACGTCCTTGATGCGCTTGCCGCTGTAGCCCTTCCAGCTGCCGTCGCGCACCGCCTCGGAGAAGGCGCGGATCTGCTCGCGGGTGCGCGTGATCTCGGGCATCACGTCGTGGCCGTCGACCACCACCGGGTCGTCGCCGAGGTTGCGCAGGGCAGTATGCAGCACCGGGCGGTCCTCGGTGACATTGATGATGTCCCCGGAGAACATCTGCGCACGGCGCTGGACCAGTGCCGAGTGGTCGGCGAGCTCGAGCAGCTTGGCCAGCACGGCCTCGGAGATATGGTGCTTGGAGTAGTCGAGGAACAATCCGCCGACACGCAGGCTCATCTTGTCGAAGCGCGCCGGGTCGGCGGCGAAGTAGTCGCGGATGCGGTCGTTGGCGGTCTCCCGGTAAAGCGCCTGGAGGGCGCGCCAGGTGACGCTGCGGGTGAGTTGGAACATGGGGCGTGTCCTCTTGTTGTGTCGGTAATCGCGGCGTGGACCGTGCCACGACCTGGGTGAATCGTGTCACCCGATCTTCGCAGAGGCCGCGGGGCTTGTCACGGGGCGGCCGGGGCCACCCCCGTCAGGCGACGCGGTGCCCGCGGGCCTCCTCGAGCAGCGCGAACCAGGTCGCCCGGTCGAGGGCCACCTCGCCATCGCGCAGCAGCTCGCGGATGCGCGGTTCACGCAGGGTGCCGATGACCGGCACCGGGCGCCCGGGAATGCGGCGCAGCCAGGCCAGGGCGATGCCGCCCCGGGAGGCGCCGAGCTCACGGGCAAGCCGTTCCAGCGAGCTGCCCAGCACGTCCTCGAACACCGTGCCGCCGCCCAGCGGCGACCAGGCCATGGGGCGCTGGCCGTCGTTTCGCAGGGCGTCGTAGAGGCCGTCGAACAGCGGCTCGGCGTGGGCCAGCGACAGCTGCAGCTGATGGGCGGTCAGCGGGTGACGCATGGCGCGCTGCAGGCGCCGCCATTGCTCGGGCAGGAAGTTGGAGACGCCGACGGCGCCGACCTTGCCGCTGTCGACGAGGCGATCCAGGGTCTCGGCGGTGGCCTCGGCCTCCATCAGCGGGTCGGGGCGGTGGATCAGGAAGTGGTCGAGACGCTCGACGTTGAGGCGCGCCAGCGACGCCTCGACGGCCGCCGTCAGGTAGTCGGGCGAGGTATCGTAGTGCTTGACGCCGTGGGGCGAGGTGTCCAGTTCGGGCAGCACGATATCGGCCTTGGTCACCACCCGTACCCGGGCGGCGAGTGCGGGACGCTCGCGCAGCGCCTCGCCGAAGCGCCGCTCGCCCTCGCGGCCGCCGTAGATGTCGGCGTGGTCGAACCAGTGCAGGCCCTCGTCGAGGCGGGCCTCGATCCAGTCGGCCAGGCGCGCCGGGGTATCCAGGGTGTGGGCCTCGTGCAGGTGCATCATGCCCAGCAGGAAGGGGACGTCGAACTCCGCTGCTTCGCTCATGACGGACTGTCCTCGTCGCGGCTCAGGGTGGTGGCCAGCACGTGCTGGGCGCCGGGCACCAGCCACACCGGATCGACCCGGGTGCAGGCGGTCTCGACACACAAAAAGTGCCGGCCGGCCTCGGCCGGGGTGTCGTCGGGCAGGGCGGTGTCCGGGTGCCAGACCACCGTGGAGTCGCTGCCCTGCTTGGCGATGCGCAGCCGTCGCCGGCCGTCGTCGAGCACCGGGGCCCGATTGGAAGCATAGATGCGGTCGAGGGGGCCGCGCACGCCCGGCTCGCCCTGCTGGACCCGCTCGGCGAAGCCGTCGAGCTTGTCGAGATAGCGCGCCCCGGCCAGCCCCTCGACGCGACAGGCGTGAACGTCGGCGACGCTGAAGTAGGTATGCAGGGCGCCGGTGAGTTTCACCGGGGTCTCGCCGGTATGCTCGGTCACCAGTTCCACGTGCAGGCGGCGGGCGTTGGCCTGGATGACCGCCCGCGGCACCAGCTGGCCGTGCAGGCGTTCGGTCGGGGAGAGGTGCAGCTCGACGCCCTCCTCGTGTTCATCGACCGCCTCCAGGCGCCAGTGTGCCTTGCGCGCCGGGCCGTGCAGCGGGCCGTTGCGCTCCGGGGATTCGTCGGCGAAGCGCTCGTCGGCGAACCACGGCCAGCACAGCGGGATGCCGCCGCGGATGGCGCCGGGCAGCGGCTGGGGCGTGGGCGTGACCCACAGCCAGCCGTCATCGGCCGTGGGCACCGGGCGAGCGCCTGCGGCTGGCCCGGTTTCGGGGGCCGGTAAATAGTGAAGCACCTGGGCGCCCTGCAGACTGACGATCAGCTCGCCCCAGGCTTCGTTGGCCAGCCAGATGTCGCGTCCGGCCCAGACGTCGTGGCGCTGGCCCCGCGTCGCGTCGAGCCGTTCGCGCAGAGAAGCGGGAATCATTCGACCTCCTCGTTGTGCAATGCCTCGCAGGCGCCCAGCAGCCCCGTCCAGGGCGCCGTGACCACCCACACCGGAATGTTGGCATTGTAAGCGCTCATGCGGCCCTTGTCGGCGAAGGCACGTCGAAAGCCGCTGTCCGCCACGTAGTCGAGCAGGCGTGGCACGATGCCGCCGCACAGATAGACGCCGCCCAGGGCGCCCAGCGTCAGGGCGGCGTCGCCGCACACATCGCCGAGGATCTTCAGGAACCGGCGCACCGTGCGCCCGGCCAGCACGTCGCCCCGGCCGGCGGCCTCGGTGACGGCGGCCGGCGAGGACAGGGCGGCCTCGCGGCCGGCCAGCAGGGCGTGGGCGTGGTAGAGATCCAGCAGCCCCTGGCCGCACAGCACGCGCTCCACCGAGACGCGCCCGTAGCGGGCGCGGAAGTAGTCGAGCAGGGCCTGCTCCTCGTCGTCGGTGGGGGCGAAGGTGACGTGGCCGCCCTCGGTGGGCAGGGGGATCCAGCCGTGGCGGCCGGGAAACAGCCCGGCCACACCGAGGCCGGTGCCCGGGCCGATCACCAGGCAGGCCCGGTGCGGCTCGCCCCGGCCCGCGCCGATCGCCACCCGCTGGTCCTCGGCGACGTGGGGCACGCCCAGTGCCTGGGCGGTGAAGTCGTTGATCACCTTGAACAGCTCGAGGCCGAGTGCCGCCTTCACCTGACGCTTGGAGAAGCGCCAGGCGTTGTTGGTCATGCACACCTCGTCATCGTGGACCGGGCAGGCGAAGGCCAGGCAGGCTTCCCGCGGGGCGCGCTCGCCGGTGGCGTCGACCTGCTCCAGATAGGCGCGGATCGCCGCCTCCAGCGTCGGATAGTCCGCGCAGGCCAGGGTGCGGATCGCGTAGGGCGTGAAGGTGTCCGGCGTCACCAGCGCGAAGCGGGCGTTGGTGCCGCCGATATCGCCGATCAGGGCCGGGCGCGTCATGCCTGCGGGCCCTCGTCGACGTCGCGGGCCTCGAAGCCGCCGAAGGTCGCCGCGCCGTCCTCGGCGCCGCCGACCAGGCTGCGAAAGCCCGCGAACAGCTCGCGGCCCATGCCGTAGCGGTACTCCTCGATGTCGGTGGTGGCCGCCTCGCGGGCCTGCCACTCGGCGTCGTCGACCAGGGCACGCAGCTCGCCGTGCTCGGGGTCGAGGCGAATCACGTCACCGTCGCGCAGGCGGGCCAGCGGGCCGCCGTCGTAGGCTTCCGGGGTGACGTGGATCGCCGCGGGGACCTTGCCCGAGGCCCCCGACATGCGCCCGTCGGTGACCAGCGCGACCCGGTAGCCGCGATCCTGGAGCACGCCCAGGAAGGGGGTGAGCTGGTGCAGTTCGGGCATGCCGTTGGCGCGCGGGCCCTGGAAGCGCACCACCACCACCACGTCGCGATCGAGCTCGCCGGCCTCGAAGGCCGACTTCAATTGGCGCTGATCGCTGAAGATGCGTACCGGCGCCTCGACGCGGCGCAGCTCGGGCTTGACCGCGGAGATCTTGATCACCCCGCGGCCCAGGTTGCCGTCGAGCACGGCCAGCCCGCCGGTGGGCGAGAACGGCTCGGAAACCGGCCGCAGCACGTCGAGGTCGTGGCTTTCGGCGGGGCCGTCGCGCCACACCAGCTTGCCGTCCTCGAGGAACGGTTCCCGGGTGTAGTCGGACAGGTCGCCGCCGAACACGCAGGGCACGTCGCGGTGCAGCAGGCCGGCGTCGAGCAGCTCGCGGATCAGGAAGCTCATGCCGCCGGCGGCCTGGAAGTGGTTCACGTCGGCCTGGCCGTTGGGATAGATGCGGGTCAGGCTGGGGGTGACCGCGGAGAGCTCGGCGAAGTCGTCCCAGGTGACGGTCAGCCCGGCGGCGCCGGCCATGGCGACCAGGTGCAGGGTGTGGTTGGTGGAGCCGCCCGAGGCCAGCAGGCCGACCATGGCGTTGACGATCGCCTTCTCGTCGATCTGCTGCCAGAACGGCCGGTAGTTGCCGCCCGGCTCGCTGTTGCGCACCGCCTGCTCGGCGGCGTAGCGGGTCAGCGCCTCGCGCAGCGGCGTGCCGGGGTTGACGAAGGAGGCGCCGGGCAGGTGCAGGCCCATCATCTCCATCATCAGCTGGTTGGAGTTGGCGGTGCCGTAGAAGGTGCAGGTGCCCGGGCTGTGGTAGGAGGCCGACTCGGCCTCGAGCAGTTCCTCGCGCCCCGCCTTGCCTTCCGCGTAGCGCTGGCGGACACGGGCCTTCTCCTTGTTGGGCAGGCCGCTGGTCATGGGGCCGCCGGGCACGAAGATCGCCGGCAGGTGGCCGAAGCGGGCGGCGCCGATGAACAGCCCCGGCACGATCTTGTCGCAGATGCCCAGGTAGAGCGCGGCGTCGAACATGTTGTGCGACAGCGCCACCGCGGTGGCCATGGCGATCACGTCGCGCGAGAACAGCGACAGCTCCATGCCCGGCTGGCCCTGGGTCACGCCGTCGCACATGGCCGGCACGCCGCCGGCGAACTGGGCCGTGGAGCCCATCTGCCGCGCGGCGTCCTTGATCATGTCGGGGAAGGGCGCCAGCGGCTGGTGCGCCGAGAGCATGTCGTTATATGACGAAACGATCCCCAGGTTGGCGCTGTTCATCAGCTTGAGCTGATTCTTGTCCTGAGGGCCGCAGGCGGCAAAGCCGTGGGCCAGGTTTCCGCAGGACAGCTCGCCGCGGTGCACGCCGTGGCGATGCTGGGCCTGCATGTGGCGTTCGTAGTCGGCGCGCCGCTGCGCGGAGCGTTCGCGGATGCGCCGGGTCACGCGGGAGACGGTGTCGTTGACGGCCATGGCAACCTCTTTTCGCGGTCGTGGAGTAAGGATGTGTGTAAACTTACCAAAAAAATTACTTGAACGTCGTCATCCTTTGGGCCAGATTGTGGGCAAAGCGTAGGATTATTTCATCGTGGTTGCCTCCCGGCCGTTCCTTGTCGGACCGGACGGCGGCCATGTACCGGGTTCACGCCAGTCGCATCGAAGGAGGCCACCATGACACTGCGTGTCGCCATCAACGGTTTCGGACGCATCGGTCGCAACGTGCTGCGCGCACTCTACGAGAACGGCTATCGGGATCGTGTGCAGGTGGTCGCCATCAACGACCTCGGCGACCCGGCGCTCAACGCGCATCTGCTCAAGCATGACAGCGTGCACGGACGGTTCGGCCACGAGGTGTCCCACGACGAGGAGACGCTGACGGTCGACGGCGACCGTATCCAGATCCTGGCCCAGCGTGATCCTGCCCGGCTGCCGTGGAGCGAGCTGAAGATCGACCTGGTGATGGAGTGCACCGGGCTGTTCGTCAAGAAGGCCGATGCCGGCAAGCACCTCGAGGCCGGCGCCCGGCGCGTGCTGATCTCGGCACCCAGCCCGGATGCCGATGCTACCATCGTCTATGGCGTCAATGATGACGTGCTGAGCGCCGATCATCGTGTCGTTTCCAATGCGTCCTGCACCACCAACTGCCTGGCGCCGGTGGCCAAGGCGCTCAACGACAGCGTGGGCATCGACAACGGCCTGATGACCACCGTGCACGCCTACACCAACGACCAGAATCTGTCCGACGTCTATCACAAGGATCCGTACCGGGCGCGCAGCGCCACGCAGTCGATGATTCCCACCAAGACCGGCGCGGCCGCCGCAGTGGGTCTGGTGCTGCCGGAGCTCGACGGCAAGCTCGACGGCCTGGCGGTGCGGGTGCCGGTGATCAACGTCTCGCTGGTCGACCTGACCTTCACGGCCGGGCGCGAGACCAGCAAGGAGGAGATCAACGCCATCGTCGAGAAGGCCGCGGCCGACTCGCCGGTGCTGGCGGTCAACGCCCAGCCGCTGGTGTCGATCGACTTCAACCACGACGCCCATTCCTCCACCTTCGACGCCAACCACACCCGCGTCAACGGCCGCCTGGTCAAGGTCATGGCCTGGTACGACAACGAATGGGGCTTCTCCAACCGCATGCTGGATACGGCGCTGGCCATGCAGGCCGCTGCGGCCTGACGACGTATCCCACCCGGTGTGGCGGCGCGGGGGCAGCACGGCTTCGCGCACTCACGGCTCCGCACGGACGGTTTGCCGTCGCGCCGCCGCCTTAGTCTGTGAATGAATCGCGGTTAGGTTAGCGAGTGCTTGGGGTGCCCTGGAGGCACCCTTTTTTCGTCCCGCCGGCCGGGCCCGGAATCCTTGTCGTGCGTCATGGTCGCCCGGATTGCCGCTACGTGGCATCGCCCGCCCTGCTAGGCTGGACTTGCATTGCGTCCCGAATGCAGGATTAGCTGATACACTGGGACAACAACTCTCGATTCATCCACCGGGTCAGCGTGTCATCACGCGCAGCAGCGTGACGCCGCGGGCCCTGACGACCGTGCGAACCGCCATCATGCGTGACTGTGTTGCTCAGGCTCATCTCTTGATCGGTGCGACCCTGCGTGATCCCGAACGACAGCGCGAAGGGCGCGTGGTCGGCGTGGACCAGACCCGCGAGGCGCCCGCACTGTGGATCCTCTGGGTCGAAGGCGCGGGCGCCGAGCGCGTGGTCATGAGCCATCGCGAACTGGCGGCGCTGGCGGCCGGGTGTACCGGGGCCGGGGTTCCGCCCGCTCCCCTGAAGGGCGGTCGCGCACGCCGCGCCGATGAGCGCCACGACGAGGAGGGGGCCGCCGAGTCGTCGGCCGATATCCCCCGGCGTCGCGTGTCCGGGGATCGCGGCGGCGACTGACGTCGCCTGCCTGTCAGGCGTGTGGTGAGCGACAGGTCCAGGGAACGGGAAAGAGGGGACACGATGAGCATGCCGGCGACGTCATTGCAGTTCCTGCCGCGCTTCATGGACGCCATGCTGTGTGCGTCTCCCGCCGTGGTCTACGCGACGAGCGCGGACTGGTGGCAGGGCGAGGTCCACTACCTGGGCCTGAATGTGGCGGCGCTGTGCGGCATCGAGCGTGACGCGCTGCGCGAGCAGCCCGGGCGATGGCTGGAATGCCTCGATTCCCAATGCCGCCGGCGGCTGCTGACACGCCTGGCCGAGGCCCGCCGCAACGGCGATTCCCGGCTGACCCTGCACTATGCCCTGACGCATCTCGACGGTTCCCGCCATCACCTGCAGGATGATCTCGTCCTGCATCGCGACACGGACGGCCGGGTCGTGGAGCTGGTGGGGTCGCTGGTCGATGTCACCGAGCGCCAGGCGCTGCTCGAGCGTTTCGAGAAGCTCAGCGAGCAGCTCCCCGGCACCCTCTACCAGTGTCGGCTGACCCCCGACGGCCGGCTCGACTTTCCCTTCGTCAGCGCCGGTATCCGGCGCCTGTTCGGGCTGCCGCCGGAAGCCGTCCTGCAGGAGGCGACGGCGGCGCTGGAGCGGGTACATCCGGAAGACGTCGAGGGGCTGTGGCGCAGCATCAACCGCAGCGCGCGGCGCCTGAGCGTCTGGCGCCACGAGTTTCGCTATCGTCACCCCGATGGCTATCAGCTCTGGGTCCAGGGGCAGGCCACGCCCGAGCGCCAGGCGGATGGCAGCACCCTCTGGCACGGCTTCTGCGAGGATGTCACGCTGCGCAAGCAGGCGCAGCTGGCGCTGGCCGAGAACGAGCGCCGCTATCGCTTCATCGTCGAGAACGTCAGCGACCTGATCCTGCTGATCGATGCCGACGGGCTCTGCCGCTACGCCTCGCCCTCGGTCGAGCGCCTGCTGGGCTATGCGCCCCGGGCGATCCAGCAGCGCCCGCTGATCGAGCTGCTGCCGCCCGACGATGCGCCGCGCACCCAGCGGTATATCCACGAGACCTCGCGGCTGGGCAGCAATCTGCGCATCGAATTGCGTGCCCGGCATGCCAGGGGCCACTACATCTGGCTGGAGACGGCCTGCTCCCCCTACATCAGCCCCCTCAACGGGCGCTATGAATGGATACTCGCGGTGGCCCGCGACATCACCGACCGCAAGCGCCACGAGCGCAAGCTCCATGAGCTCTCGACCACCGACAGCCTGACCGGGGCGCTCAATCGCGGTGCCTTCCTGGGCTGCTTGAACTCGGCTCTCGAGCAGGCCGACGTCCTGGCGACCCGGCTGTCGCTGGTGATCTTCGACATCGACCATTTCAAGACCATCAACGATACCTGGGGGCACGCCGCCGGCGACCTGGTGCTGAGCAGCCTGGGCGACATCTGCCGCAGTACCTTGCGGGCCGAGGACATCTTCGGCCGTATCGGCGGCGAGGAGTTTGCCCTGTTGCTGTCGGCGCAGTCGCTGCAGGAGGCAGTGGTGCTGGCCGAGCGGCTGCGTCGCAAGTTCGAGAACGCCATGGTCGAATTCCATAACGAATGGCTCAATTTCACGGTCAGCTTCGGCGTCGCCGAGCGGCGTGACCACGAGACGGCCGAGGCACTCATGCACCGGGCCGACATGGGGCTCTATGCCGCCAAGCGTCATGGCCGCAACCGGGTCCACCAGGCCCTCGCCGAACCGGCCCCGGGGCGATAGCCGAACATGCCGAACAAGCAAGTCGAACAAGGAGAAACCATGCGCATGCTGCTCACGTTCGTGTCCCTCCTGCCCGCGCTGCTGGCCCTGCTGGCGGCGCCGGTACTGGCCGCAACCGAGGCCCCCGCCGTGCCGATCGAACAGGGCCCGCGCGTGGTGGGCGAACCCTTCACCTATGAAACCGGCGGTCAGAGCTATCAGGGCTATCTGGCGCGCAATGTCGCCGACGACAAGCCGCGCCCCGCCGTGCTGGTCGTCCACGAGTGGTGGGGGCTCAACGACTATGCCCGCGACCGTGCCGACCAGCTGGCCGCACTGGGCTTTGTCGCCCTGGCCGTGGACATGTACGGCGATGGCCGCTCGACCACCCATCCCGACGAGGCCGGCAAGTTTGCCGGTCAGGTCATGCAGGACTGGCCCTCGGCGCGGGCCCGGCTGGAAGCCGCCATGGCCAGGCTGCGCAAGCAGCCGTTCGTGCGCGGCGATCGCATGGCGGCGCTCGGCTACTGCTTCGGCGGCGGCATCGTCATGAACATGGCGCTGGCCGGGATGCCGATCAAGGCGGCGATCAGCTTCCATGGCAGCCCCGCCCAGGCGGTCAGCAAGCCGCAGCCGTTCGATGGCGTGGTGCAGATCCACAACGGCGCCGAGGACCCGCTGGTCAAGCGCGAGGCGCTGACCGACATGGCGCAGGCGCTGAAGGCCCAGGGGGCCACGGTCAAGGTCATCAACTATCCGCACGCCAGGCACAGCTTCACCAATCCGGACGCCGATGCGGTCGCCGAACGCACCGGCCTGCCGCTCGGCTACGATGCGGCCGCCGACGCGGCGTCCTGGCAGGCGGCGCTGCTGACCCTGGACAAGACCCTCAACGGCAAGTGACGTCGGGCCGGGGGCCGGCGCGGAATCCCGGCGGCTAGAACAGGCCCATCAGCCTCAGCAGCCAGCGCCGATAGGGCGGATGAAGGCGGGTGACGCTGCTGTGCCGGGACTGGCGGAATACGCTGCGCTGATGGCTGAAGGTCAGGAAGCCGTGCTCACCGTGATAGGCACCGTGCCCGCTGGTGCCGATACCGCCGAAGGGCAGGGCGGGCTGGGCGATGTGCCACAGGGTGTCGTTGATCACCAGTCCGCCCGAGTGAGTGCGGGTCAGCAGCAGTCGCCGATGGGCGGGGTTGTCGGTGAAGGCATACAGCGCCAGCGGACGCGGGCGCGCATTGACGAAGTTCACCGCGGCGTCCATGTCCTGGACGCCGACCAGCGGCAGCAGCGGTCCGAAGATCTCCTCGCGCATGACCCGCAGCGACTGCTGGGGGTCGAGAATCAGGGTCGGCGCCAGCTTGCCGCCGGCCGCGAACGTGGCGTCGTCTCCGCCGATCTCGATCACCCGGCAGCCGCGCTGCTCGGCCTCGCGGCGCAGCGCGATCAGCCGCTCGCGCGCGGCGCTGCCGAGCAGCGCGCTGTAGTCGGGATTGCCGGCCGGATCGGGATACAGCTGCCGCACCGCGCGCTCCAGGGCCTCGGCGAAGGCGTTGAGGCGCCGCTGGGGCAGCAGCACGTAGTCCGGGGCGATGCACGTCTGGCCGGCGTTGAACCACTTGCCGAAGGCGATGCGCCGGGCGGCGTCGTCGAGATCGGTGGTCTCGTCGAGGATTGCCGGCGACTTGCCGCCCAGCTCCAGGGTCACCGGGGTCAGGTTGGCGGCCGCCGCCTGCGCGACCCGGCGGCCGGTCTCGGAGGAGCCGGTGAACAGCAGGTGATCGAAGGGCAGGGCGGCGAAGGCCCGGCTGGTGTCGGCGTCGCCGGTCACCACCCCCAGTTCGGCCGGATCGAAGTAACGCGCGACGAGCGACTGCAGCAGTTCGGCGGTGGCCGGGGCATGCTCGCTGGGCTTGATCATGACCCGGTTGCCGGCGGCCAGGGCATCCACCGCCGGCAGCAGCGCCAGGTTCCAGGGGTAGTTCCACGGCGCCATGATGCCCACCACGCCCAGCGGCTGGGAATGGATCTCGGCGCGGGCCGGCCAGAAGCGCCAGCCGACCCCGACGCGGCGCGGGCGCATCCAGCGCCGCAGGTGACGACGCGCATGCCGGATGGCCTGCTGCAGGGTGGTGAGTTCGGCCAGGCGTGTCTCGACGCCGGAGCGATGGCCGAAGTCCCGGGCGATGGCGGCCTCGATCTCGCCGGCATGGCGACGCGTCAGCTGGGCCAGGCGTGCCAGCCGTCCCAGGCGCACGGACAGCGCCGGGTAGGGATGCGCGTCGTAGGCCTGGCGCTGGGTGGCGAATAGCGTCTTCAGTGCGTGATCGGCCGAAGGCTCCATGCGGTCTCCTCCTGAAAATGGCGGCCTGTGCGGCGGCTCAGCCGGCACCGGCCATGATGCCGAAAAACGTGGCCACGAAACCACCGAACAACACGAATCCGGCGGCGGTCAGCCCGATCAGCAGGTAGCCGATGATCAGCGCGGCCAGCGCCCAGCTGTCGCCGCGTTCACCACGCCGGCGAATCTGGTGACGAGCCAGGTGGCCGCAGACCACGCCGGCCAGGGCGGCGGGCGTGACGAACACCGCCAGCACGCTCAGGGCGAAGGCGGCGATCGCCATGGCATTGACGGGGCCGTCGTCGGGTGGCGCGGGGTGCGGGGCTGGTGTCATGGTTTCTCTCGAGCAGGGCATGGGGATACCCTAGCATCGCGACGTCGACCGTGGGGACACGATCGGCGTCGCGGCAGTGCCGCCGCTCCCGTCCGCCGTCAAGGAGTTTGCCGAATGCACTTCACGATCGACACCCTGCCGGCCCTCGAGGCCGTGTCCGCGCGGGACTGGGACGCGCTGGTGCCGGCCGATCAGCCCTTCCTGCGCCATGCCTTCCTGCACGCCCTGGAAGCCTCCGGGGCGGTCACGCCGGCTGCCGGCTGGACGCCGGCCCACCTGGTCGTGCGCCGCGAGGGAGCGCTGGTGGCGGCCCTGCCGCGCTATCGCAAGGTGCACTCCTTCGGCGAGTATGTCTTCGACTGGGCCTGGGCGGATGCCTGGGAGCGTGCCGGTGGCGACTACTATCCCAAGGGCCTGACGGCGGTGCCGTTCACGCCCGCCCCGGGCGCTCGCCTGCTGATCGCGCCGGGCGTTTCCCGGCGGGCGGTGATCGCCGAGCTGGCGGCGGCCTGCTGCGACGCCTCGCTGTCCAGCTGGCACCTGCTGTTCGCCGAGTCGGAGGAGGTCGACGACTGGCTGGCGGTGCGCCCCGACCTGCTCGAGCGGGCGTCGGTCCAGTTCCAGTGGCGGGATGCCGGCTACGGCGACTTCGCCGGCTTTCTGGCGGCGATGAGCGCCAAGCGCCGCAAGGAAGTGCGACGCGAGCGCCGCCGGGTGGCCGAACAGGGCCTGGAGATGGTGCGGCTGGAAGGCGAGGCGATCGACGCCGCCGCGCTCGAGCATTTCTACCGCTGCTATCGGATCACCTATCACGAGCGCGGCCAGCAGCCCTACCTGTCGCGGGATTTCTTCCGCCGGCTGCGGGCGACGATGCCCGAGACTCTGCTGCTGGTGCAGGCCCGTCACGGCGGCCGCCCGGTGGCGGCCGCGCTCTGCGTGCAGGGCAGCGACACCCTCTACGGGCGCTACTGGGGCAGCGAGGTGGAGGCCGACTGCCTGCACTTCGAGGCCTGCTACTACCAGGGCATCGAGCACTGTCTGGAGAAGGGGCTGACGCGCTTCGACCCCGGGACCCAGGGCGAGCACAAGGTGAGCCGCGGGTTCGCGCCGCGCCGTCTGCGTTCGCTGCACTACATCGCCCATCCCGGCTTCCGCGACGCAGTGGCGCGCTTCTGCGCCGAGGAGCGCGAGCACATCGCCGCCTATCAGCATCATGTCGAGGCCCGGCTGCCGTTTCGCCGCGACCGGGACGATGCCGCTGGCTGAGGGTCGGGCGGGGCGCTAGCATGCCCGCAGGCAATGCAAAGGACATCAGGAGCATGGACTTTCTCTTCGAAGCGGCCGTCCTGCTGGGGGCGGCCATCATCGCGGTACCGCTCTTCCAGCGGCTGGGGCTGGGCTCGATCCTCGGCTATCTGGCCGCCGGGCTGGTGCTCGGCCCGTCGGTGAGCGGCTTCATCGCCAGGCCCGAGACGGTGCTGCACTTCGCCGAGTTCGGCGTGGTGATGCTGCTGTTCATCATCGGCCTCGAACTCGAGCCGGCACGCCTGTGGCAACTGCGCCGCCGGCTGTTCGGCCTGGGCAGCCTGCAGCTGATCGGCTGTGCGGCGCTGCTCACCCCGCTGGGACTGGCGCTCGGCCTGGCGCTGGACCGCGCGGTCCTGCTGGGGCTGATCCTGGCCCTGTCGTCGACCGCCTTCGCCCTGCAGGTGCTCAACGAGCGTCATCAGCTGGCCGCGCCGCACGGCCAGACGGCGTTCGCCATCCTGCTCTTCCAGGATCTGGCGGTGATTCCGCTGCTGGCGCTGCTGCCACTGTTCGCCGGCGACATCGGCCTCGCCTCCGGCGATGCCTGGCTGACCGTGCTGCGCGGCGTGGGCATGGTGGTCGCGGCGATCCTGTTCGGGCGGCTGGTGTTCCCCCGGGTGCTGGCCTTCGTGGCGCGCAGCGATGTCCACGAGGTGTTCACCGCCGCGGCCCTGTTCTTGGTGCTGGGCATGGCGCTGGTGATGGACTGGGCGGGGCTGTCGATGGCGCTGGGGGCCTTCCTCGGCGGGGTGATGCTTGCCGACACCGCCTACCGCCACGAGCTCGAGGCCAACATCGAGCCGTTCAAGGGCCTGCTGCTGGGACTGTTCTTCATCGCCGTGGGCATGTCGGTGGATCTGCCGCTGGTCTATCACAACCTGGCGTGGGTGCTGGGCATCGCCGCCGGGCTGGTGATCGGCAAGCTCGCGGTGGTGGCGCTGGTGGGGCTCGTCGCGCGCCTGCCCCGCTCCGAAGTGCCGCGCCTGGCGGCGGTCATCGCCCAGGGCGGGGAGTTCGATTTCGTGCTGCTCACCGCGGCGGTGAGTGCCGGGGTCTTCGAGGCGCGCATCGCCAGCCTGTGCATCGCCGCGGTGACCCTGTCGATGGCGCTGACGCCGTTTCTCTACCGGGCCGGCGAGCGCCTGGGGGCGCGCTTCAGGGACCGGCGCCCCTACGACGGCGACTTCGGCGATCAGTCGCCGCCGGTGCTGATCGCGGGGCTGGGGCGTTTCGGCCAGATGGTCGCGCGGGTGCTCAAGAGTCAGGGCATCCTGTTCACCGCCCTCGACCCCAATATCCGCCAGGTCGAGTTCATTCGTCGCTTCGGCTCGCGGATCTACTATGCCGACGCCTCGCGTCTCGACCTGCTGCGGGCCGCCGGCGCCGAACGCGCGCAGCTGCTGGTGGTTGCCGTCGACGATGCCGAGACCACCTCGCGGATCGTGCGCCAGGCTCGGGCCCACTTTCCCGGGCTCAAGATCCTCGCCCGGGCCCGCAACCGCCATCACGCCTGGGAGCTCATGGAGCTGGGCGTCGAGGTGGTGATTCGCGAGACCTTTGCGGCGAGCATGGAGATGAGTTTCGAGGTGCTCAAGGGGCTCGGCTATCCGAGTTCCAACGCCATGGATGCGGTGCGCACCTTCCGCGACTTCGACGTGCGGCTGTTCCAGGATTCCTACAAGGACCGCCACGACGTGGAGACGCTGGTCGCCAACGACCGGGCGGCGATGGCGGAGCTGCGCTCGCTGTTCCAGAAGGAACTGAGCGGACGCACGCCGCGCGACGGCACGCCCGGGGTCGCCCGCAGCGAGCCCGAGGCCAGCTGACACCCACCATTTGACGCAAGGCACCTGACGGGAGGGAGTGGCGCATGGCCCATGGAGACTGGCGCGAGCGCCTCGCGGCGCTGGGCCTGGAGGTCGTCGGCGAACCGCGGGCGCTGGCCGGCGGCGACATCGCCGCGGTGAGCCGCCTCGAGACGCGGCAGGGGGCGGTGGTCGCCAAGCGGGACGCCGCGGCAGCCCGCCCGGCTCGGCGAGGGGCTGCGTCGCCTGCACGGCGTGGCGGGCCCCTATCACGGCTGGCCCCGCGACAATCGCTGCGGCCCCACGCCGCAGCGCAACACGCCGTGTACCGACGGGCGGGTCTTCCAGCGCGAGCATCGCCTGCTGGCGCTGGGCGAGGCCTGCCGGCAGCGCGGACTGCTCGACCACGCGACGTTCGCGGCCCTCGAGCGGATCGCCGGCGATCTCGAGCGCTGGCTGGCGGATGCCGAGCCGCGGTTGATCCACGGCGACCTGTGGTCGGGCAACGTGCTGCACACCCCCGAGGGCCCGGCGCTCATCGACCCGGCCGTCTATTACCACTACCCCGAGGTGGACCTGGCCATGCTGACGCTGTTCGGCCGGCCCGGCGCGGCGTTCTTCGAGGCCTACTGGGACGGTGAACCGCCGGCGGACTGGCCGCGTCGCGAGCGGCTCTTCCAGCTCTATCCGCTGCTCAACCACCTCTACCTGTTCGGCGGCGGCTACCGGTCAGCGGTGATGCGTACCCTTGATGCCTTGGCCTGATCACTCAGGCGTCGTTCCGTCGACGCCGCGCAGTCGCGTCCATCCCCGACGCAGGCGCGCGGCGAGACTGGCGCCGGGTGTCGGGCGTCCGGCGAGGAAGGCGCGGATCGGTTCGACCTGATCGCGCTGGTTGAGCATCGGGGCGTGACCGCAGCCGGGAACCTCGAGCAGGGTCAGTTCCGGTTGCTCGGCCTGCATCTGGGCCAGGGTCGTCGCCGAGAGGATGTCGGAGCGGGCGCCGCGGATCGCCATCAGCGGGCACTCGATGGCTTGCCAGGTCGGCCACAGGTCCTGTGGCGAGTCGTGGAGAAACTGCTCGGCGATGCGCGGGTCGAAATGAAACCCCCAACTGCCGTCGATCAACCGGCGCGAACTCTCCAGCGCGAGCCGGCGCCAGGCTTCCTCACCCTCGATACCGAACTCGGCATAGTGATGCCTGAGTTCGGCCACCAGTTCACTGAAGGTCGAGAAGCGATGCGGCACGGCGAAGTAGCTGGCCAGCTGGGCCAGGCTGTCGGCATCGATCTCCGGTCCCACGTCGTTGACGATCAGCCGCGAGATACGCGCACGTCCGCTCTCCGAACCGGCGAGCAGGATCCCCAGCAGGCCGCCCATCGAGGTACCCAGCCAGGCCACCCGCTCGAGCGCGAAGTGATCGAGCACCGCCAACGCGACCTCTTGATAATGGCTATAGAGGTAGTCGTGGGCGGGAAACAGCGACCAGCTCGACAGCCCGCGCCCGGGCGTGTCGGGGGCGATCACTCGCCAGTCGGGGCCGAGGTGTCGCGCCAGGTCGTGGAAGTCACCGCCGTGACGCGACAGCCCGTGCCAGGCGACCAGCGTGTGCCGGCCCCGGGGGTGCCAGATGCGTACCGCCACCTCGAGAGCGCGGAAGCGAATCAGTTCGAGAGCATCCATGACCACTCATCCTCGTTGCGCATACTCGCAGTGTAGCGTCTATGCTGTATTGCAACATGAGCCATTGCCCCTTCAAGCCCGCATCAAGTCGAACAGGGTATCGACCACCACCCTTCCACGCTCGTCGATCGGCAATTCCTCGGGATCGCGCAGCCAGTCGTGGAACAGGCCGCCGATGCAGCATTGCAGCATGTCGGTGGCCAGCTCGGGGGACAGGGAGTCCTTCAGTTGGCCGCAGCGCTTGGCCTCGCGAAACGTATCCAGCATCGAGTCCAGGCAATCCCGCTTCATCTGGCGCTGTATCTCCAGGGGATCGATGTCGCCGAAGAATTCGCAGCGGTGGATGATGATCGAGTGAATGCGCTGGTAGCGGGGCTCCTGCAGGCGCGCGAAGCTCTCGTGGCAGGCCAGCCGGATGCATTCCAGCGGCGAGGGGTCGTCGTGGGTCGCCTCGATGGCGCGGGCGAGGTCCTCGAAGGGCAGGCGGACTCGATCCAGCAGGGCGTGGAAGAGATCCGCCTTGTTCTTGAAATGCCAGTAGACCGCGCCGCGGGTCATGCCGGCGTGGCGGGCGATCTGCTCGAGCGAGGTGCGAGCGACTCCTTTCTCGTAGAACAGCGCTTCGGCCGCATCGAGAAGGGCTTCCCGGGTCGCTTCGGCTTCGGCTTTAGTGCGTCTGGGCATGGCAACTGGCTGCTCTGGAAAACGGAATGGGGAAGCTTTTTTGAAGTCATCTTAACCTAATGCCTCAATATTTACATTCATGGTTGTATGGATGTAGTCTTGCGTCCATTCGTTTTCGACCAAGGGATACCATGATGGATGCCGTGATGCTCCGGAGCCGCAAGCGGTTCCTGCCGCTCGCGCTCGTCGCGCTGCTAGCCGGTTGCGGGGAGGGCGACTCGGGAGGGCAGCAGGATGCCGCCCAGGCCCGACAGGCCCCGGCGCGCCCCGCCCAGGTAATGACCGTGGCGCCGCGCGATCTGGAACTCGACAAACAGTATCCTGCCCTGGTTCGCAGCAATCGCGAAGTCACCGTGATGGGGCGCGTCGAGGGTATCCTCGAGGAGCGTCACTATCAGGAGGGCACCCGGGTCGAGAAGGGCGATCTGCTCTATACCATCGAACCCGACTCCTATCAGGCGACGGTGCGCCAGCGTGAGGCCGACGTGCAGAGCGCCGAGGCCGAGGTCTATCGTACCCAGCGCGATGCCGAGCGTTATGAGCGCCTGTACAAGCAGAATTCCGTGAGCCAGCAGCAGCTCGATGACGCCAAAGCTAACCTGCGCTCGGCCCGGGCGACCCTGGCCCAGGCCAAGGCGGCGCTCGATGCGGCCAAGATCGACCTGAGCTACACCGAAGTGCGCGCGCCAGCGAGCGGCATGATCAGTCTCAGCCAGGTCAATGTCGGCAGTCTGGTCCAGCCCCCCGAGGCGTTGGCGACGATCACA
Organism: Modicisalibacter sp. 'Wilcox'; assembly: GCF_010993675.1. Lineage (NCBI taxonomy): Bacteria > Pseudomonadati > Pseudomonadota > Gammaproteobacteria > Oceanospirillales > Halomonadaceae > Modicisalibacter > Modicisalibacter sp. 'Wilcox'. The sequence goes on along the minus strand of NZ_WNXF01000007.1, from coordinate 52,306 downwards.
CCGCTCGATCCGCTGGACGTGCGCTTCTCGCTGCCCGCGATCGATGCCCTGGAATTGCGTCGTCAGCAGCGTCAGACGCCGGATCAAGCGATGGGCGCGGTGCTCACGGCCCCGGGGACCGGCGGAGCGAGCACGGAGCCCAACCAGTTGACCGGGCGCATCGACTTTCTCGGTTCGCGGGTCGACGAGTCCACCAGCACGGTCCAGGCCGAGGCCGAATTCGCCAATCCCGATTATCTCTTCCTGCCGGGCCAGTTCGTTCGCGTGTCGCTGACCGACGTGAAACGCTATGACGTCTTCGCCGTGCCCGCGGTGGCCGTGACCGAAGGACTCAAGGGTCCCCAGGTGCTGATTCTCGACGATCAGGACACCGCGCAGGCGCGCTTCGTCTCGTTGGGCCAGCGCTCCGATGAGTGGCAGATCATCACCGAGGGCCTGCAAAAGGGCGACCGGGTCATCGTCAGCGCCATCGGCAGCATCAGCCCGGGGGACAAGATCAAGCCTCAACCCTTCGATGGCGATCCCGAAACCGGTCAGGGTCAAGGCACCCAGGGCCAGGGCGGTGGCCAGACAGGCGAGGGTCAAGGCCAGGGTGCCGGCCAGAAAGGCGATCAAGCGTCCGGCGGCGGCGACCAGGCCTCGGCGGATAGCGAGGGCGGAGACAACGGATGAATTTCTCCAGCGTTTTCATCAGGCGGCCGATCTTCGCCACCGTCATCTCGGTGATCATCACGCTCATCGGCATCATGGCGGTGCGGGTCCTGCCCATTGAACAGTACCCGCAGGTCGTGCCGCCGACGATCAGCGTCTCGACGACCTATCCCGGCGCCAGTGCCCAGACCGTCTCGGACACCGTGGCCTCGACGCTCGCCCAGGAGATCAACGGCACCGAGGACATGATCTACCTGACCTCGTCGAGTTCCGACAGCGGTCAGATGTCGATGAGCGTCTATTTCGAGATCGGTACCGATCCGCAGACGGCCCAGATCAATGTCAACAACCGCGTTCAGCAGGCGTTGTCGCAATTGCCCAGCGAGGTCCAGTCCCAGGGCGTGACGGTGGAGCAGCGCGCTTCCAGCGTGCTGATGTTCGTGGCCATCACGTCCAGCAGCGAGGCCTACGATTCGCTGTACCTGACCAACTACGCCAACATCAATATCACCGATTCGCTCAATCAACTGTCGGGGGTTGGGCAGGCGGAAGTCCTGGGTAGCCAGGAGTTCGCCATGCGCGTCTGGCTCAATCCGGACAAGCTGGCGCAATACGATCTGACACCGGCGGAAGTCTCCGCGGCGATTCGCGCCCAGAACTCGGTGGTGGCGGCCGGTAAGCTGGGCGCGGAGCCGCAGAGCGATCCCACGCCCTATACCTATACGATCACCACGGAAGGCCGCTTCGAGAACGTCGATCAGTTCCGCAACATCGTGCTGCGGACCAACCAGGACGGGTCGTCTCTGCGCCTGAGCGACGTGGCCCGGGTCGAGCTGGGCAAGAACTCCTACGGCGTTCAGGGTTACGTCAACAACGACCCGATCGCGCCGATCGCCATCTACCTGCAGCCCGGCGCCAATGCCCTGGAGGTCGCCGCCGAGGTCAAGAGCGAGATGGCCCAGCTCAAGAAGCGCTTCCCGCCGGGGCTGGATTACGAGATTCCCTACGACACCACGCTGTTCATCAACGCCTCCATCGAGTCGGTGGAAAACACCTTCATGGAAGCGCTGATCCTCGTGGCCGTCATCGTGTTTCTGTTCCTGCAGAGCTGGCGGTCGACGCTGGTGGCGATGTCGGTGGTACCGATCTCGGTGATCGGCACCTTCTCCGGCATGTATCTGCTGGACTTCTCGATCAACCTGCTGTCGCTGTTCGGCATGATCCTGGCGATCGGCATCGTCGTCGACGATGCCATCGTGGTCATCGAGAACGTCGAGCGAATCATGGAGGAAGACGAGGAGGCCACGCCACTCAGTGCCGCCTTCCTGGCCATGAAGGAGGTGTCCGGCGCGGTCATCGCCACGGCGTTCATCATGTCGGCGGTCTTCGTGCCGGTCGGCTTCATGGGCGGTCTGACGGGACAGATGTACCAGCAGTTCGCGATCACCATCGCCATCTCGGTGGCGATCTCGGCGATCGTGGCATTGACCTTCACGCCGGCGATCAGTGCCCTGTTCCTCAAGAATCAGGCGCGCATCCGGCAAGCGAAGCTGGTGCGGGTCATCAAGAAACCGTTCGATTGGTTCAACAAGGCCTTCGACAAGATCACCGATCTCTTCATGGCCATCACCCACTTCCTGATCCGCCAGCTCTGGCTCGCGGTGGTCGGGCTCGTGGCCGTCGGTGTCATCTCCTGGAGCATCTATGCGCAGTTGCCGAGTGGCTTGCTGCCGACGGAAGACCAGGGCGTGGCGATCGGCTCCGTATCGCTGCCCGCGGGATCCTCCTTCGCCAGGACGGAAACCTACGTACAGAAGCTCAGCCAGCGGCTGCAAGACGAGATTCCCGGCATCAACTACGTGGTGGGCATCCCGGGATTCGATATCCTGTCGAGTTCCGCCAACACGGCCAAGGGCACGATCTTCGTGACCATGAAGCCGTGGGCCGAGCGCGACATCACGGCCGACCAGTTGATCGGCAAGATGATGCAGTTCGGTGCCCAGATACCCGGTGGGCAGACCATGGCCTTCAACATGCCGCCGATCCAAGGGCTATCGCCGACCGGTGGTTTCACGGGCTACCTGCAGTCCTTCGAGGGGGACTCGCCGCAGGAATTGGCCCAGGCCGCCATGAAGGTGATGCAGGCGGCCAATCAGCGTCCAGAGATCGGTCAGGCCTTCTCGACGCTCGACGTCAACGTGCCGTCCTATTCGGCCAAGGTCGACATCGACAAGGTGCGTAGTCTCGGGGTCGATATCGACGATCTCAATACGACCCTGAGCAGTACCTTCGGTAGCTCGTTCGTCAATTACTTCACGCGGTCCAGTCGCAACTTCCAGGTCTACCTGCAGTCGGAGGACGATTTCCGCCGCCATCCCGATGACCTCAGCAAGGTCTATGTGCGCGGTGGTGACGGTCAGCGTATCCCGCTCTCCGAGCTGGTGACGCTGGAGCGCAGCAAGGCGCCGACCACCCTGCAGCGTTACGATACCTATCCGGCGGCACAGTTCTCCGGCGGACCCGCCCCGGGATACAGTTCCGGCCAGGCCGTGCAGGCGATGCAGGAAGTCGTCGATCAGACACTAGGGACGAATTACGCCATGGGCTGGTCCGGTGAGGCCTATCAGCAGGCCAATGTGGGCACGGCGGCGACGCTGGCACTGTCGTTCGGCGTCATCATGATGTTCCTGATTCTGGCTGCGCAGTACGAAAGCTGGACCTTGCCGCTGGCGGTGGTTTCCGCCGTGCCGTTCGCCTTCGTCGGCGCTATCCTGGCGGTCTACCTGGCTGGCTTGAGCACCAGTGTCTACTTGCAGGTGGGCTTGCTGGTGGTGGTCGGCCTGGCGGCGAAGAACGCCATCCTGATCGTCGAGTTCGCCGAACAGCAGCGCAAGCATGCGGGACTGTCGGTGGTCGATGCGGCCAAGGTGGCGGCACGCCAGCGCTTCCGTCCGATCGTCATGACGTCACTGGCGTTCATCGGCGGTACCCTGCCGCTGGCACTCGCTACCGGGGCCAGCGCGGCAAGCCGTAATCAGATCGGCACGCCGGTGGTCGGCGGGATGATCTCGATCACGCTGCTGGCGACCGTCTTCGTGCCGGCCACCTATGTCCTGATCATGAAGGTCACCCAGACGCTGTCGCGCTGGGTCGGGCGTGACGTCGACAACGCTCGCACGGAGGTCGGCGAACGCGGTTGATCCGTGAATGATTGCCTCGTCACGCAAAGCCAAGGCCCTCGGGTCTTGGCTTTGTCGTTGACAGGCGTCAGGCTTCGGGATGCCGATGCACAGCCTAGGGAGGTGGCATGTCGTTGAAGCATCTGGGGCAGGTGCTCTGCCTGCTGGTCGTTTTGATCTGCCCCGTAGTGTTGGCCCAGGGCCTGCCGTCGGGGTTCGGTGGCGGTGATCAATCGTCCGAGCCCGCCCCCGACCCGCAGCAGCTGCGGGATTCGCTGGATCGGGTGATCGGCACCCTGGAGAGCGACGCCGGGCGCGGCCAACTGCTCGAGCAGCTCAAGGCCCTGCGCGAGACCACCGGTGCCGCCGCCGAGGAGGGCGAGGGAGAACGCCACCATGGCCTGCTCGGCGCCCTGGCCGATTCGCTCACCGACCTGGGCGAGCAGGCCGAGGCGGGGCAGTCGCCACTGGATATCTGGGGGCGGCGCAGCGAATGGGCGCTGGACGACCTGAGCGACCTGATCGCCGGGATGGGGCGCGGCGAGGCGATCCGCCAGGGCGTCGAGGCGGCGGTTCTCACGGCGATCTGGCTGGGACTGCTGCTTATGCTGATGGCAGCGGGGCGGCTGCTGGCACGACGCTACGACTGGCCGTTGAACCTGCCACCCGAGCCGCGCCCGGCGATGCTGGTGATGCATTTCCTGCGCAAGGTGCTGCCCTGGGGGCTGGCCTTCCTGATCATGCTGCTGGGGCTGCGCTGGCTGGTACCGCTGAGTCCGGCCCGGGCTGTGGTGCTGGTCATCGCCTACGTCACGCTCTGCGGCCAGTTGCTCGCCACGGTATTCGATACGGTGATCTCGGTGTTCACCCACGGGCACCGGCGGGTCGCCGTCCAGCTGCTGCGCCGCCAGGCACCGAAGCGCCTGTTCTGGATCGGCGTGCTGGCCGCCTTCGGCGACGCCGCCAACAGCGATCGGCTTACGACTCTGCTGGGCCCCAGCCTGGCCGACTGGCTGTCGGTGATGGGTAATGTGCTGGCGGGGCTCATCAGCGGTGCGCTGGTCATTCGGCTGCGTCGGCCGGTCAAGCACCTGATTCTCAATCGCCCCTATTCCCACCGGCGTGACAACAGTTCGCTGCGCGACCTGGCCAACGTGCTGGGGCATTTCTGGCACATCCCGGCGCTGCTGCTGATCGTCGCCTCGCTGGTCGCCATCTTCGTCTCGGCCGGCGACGCCGACGGCGCCTTCACCCGGGCTATCCTCTGCGCGGCCCTGCTGGTGCTCACCCTGGTGGTCAGCGGTGGGCTGCGCCGTCACGCCGAGCGTGCCACCCGGCGGCGGCGCAAGTCCCAGTACCGGCGACGCCTCGAGCGCTTCGGCTACACCCTGGCGCAGTTCCTGTGCTGGGGGCTGTTCGCGGAGCTGTCGCTGCGGATCTGGGGGCTGTCGCTGTTCGGCATCGGCGCGGAGGGGGCGGTGAGTGCGCGCATCGGCCAGGCGCTGCTGCGCATCGGCCTGACCGTGCTGCTGGCCTGGCTGACCTGGATCTTCGCCGATACCGCGATCCAGCGGGCCCTGCGCGGCAGCGGTCGCTCGCGGGGGCGGCGCGTCAACAGCGCCCGGGCCCAGACCATCACGCCGATGATCCGCAACGTGGTGTTTGCCACCATCTTCATCATCGCGGCGATTGTCGGGCTGGCCAACCTGGGCGTCAACGTCACGCCGCTGCTGGCCGGCGCCGGGGTGATCGGCCTGGCGATCGGCTTCGGTGCCCAGACCCTGGTCCAGGACCTGATCACCGGGCTGTTCATCCTCATCGAGGACTCGCTGTCGATCGACGACTTCGTCGACGTCGGCGGTCACATGGGCACGGTGGAGGGGCTCAGCTTGCGTACCGTGCGCCTGCGCGATCTCGACGGCATCGTGCACATCATTCCCTTCAGCCAGATCAAGGGCATCCAGAACTTCGCCCGCGAGTTCGGCATCGCCCTGATGCGCATCCGCGTGCCCCACACCATGCGCATCGAGGCGGCCATCGAGCTGGTGCGGGAGGTGGCCGACGGCCTGCGCCAGGACCCCATGATGCGCCACCATATCTGGTCGCCGCTGGAGCTGCAGGGGATCGAGAGCTTCGACCAGGGGGCGGCGATCCTGCGGGTACGCATGCGCACCAGCCCGCTGATGCAGTGGGACGTGGCCCGGGCCTTCAACCTGCGCCTCAAGCAGCGGCTCGACGAGACCGGCCAGGACCTGTCGCTGCCGCGGTTGAGCGTGGTGCTCGAGAACCCGGCCGCTAGCGCCGGATCGGGCGGCACGCCCGCCGACATTCGGCGCCGGCACGGGATGGCACCCCCCGACGAGGGCGATGCGGACCCCATGTAGCCTGCGGCTGGTCACAGCCAGGCACCCGCCAGCAGGCCGAGTAGCGCCGCGCCGAGCAGGGCGGCGGCCCACCGCCAGGGACGCCGTGACGCGGCGGAGGTGTCGCCGCCGGCGACCAGGGCATCGAGCTTGTCGGCGAGTTCCTGGTGACGCGACAGGCTGCGGTCGGAATCCTGCGAAAAGTCGTTGGCCACGTCATCCTGCCAGTGCGGGGCGTGGGTCAGTCCCAGGCGGGCGCGCAGCCGGCCGAGATCGCCGAGCGTGGCGTGCAGCTGGTCGTAGGCCTCGCGCCGGGCGGGGATCCGCAGCACGGCGTCGGCGTCCTGCCGGAGGGCGGTGTGTCGGCAGGCCTCGATGGCGGTGTCGAGCGTCTCGGGCGAGGCGTCGGCCGGCACGCCCAGGCGTTTATACAAATCGCGCATCTTGCATCAGGTGCTCGTAGGCTTTCTGGATTCGCTGGAACTGACGGGAGGCCAGCGCCATGCGGCTTTCGCCCTGGGCGTGGAAGCGGTCGGGGTGATGCAGCTGCGCCAGGCGGCGGTAGGCGCGCTTGATCTCGCCTCGCGAGGCGCGGTCATCGAGGCCCAGCACGCGCAGGGCGTGGGCGGTGTCGAAGCTCGGCGGAGGCCGGGTCCCGTCGTGTTCCTGGCCCCGTTGCCGCTCGCGCTCCTGCTCGCGTCGCCGCCGCGCGGCTTCCTCCTCGTGCCGGCGCTGCTGGGCGCGTTCGCGCTGTCGGCGGGCCCGGTCGGCGCGTTCCCGCTCGCGGTGCCGGCGGGTCTGCTCGTCGCGTCGCCGGGCTTCCTCCTCGGCCTGACGGCGGGCTCTTGCCTCGGCTTCCTCGCGACGCCGGGTCTCCGACGCCCGGCGATGCCGGGCGTCTTCCTCGGCCCGGGCCTGCGCGGTGTCGTCGGCGTGGGCCCGGCGCTGATGGCGATGCTCGCGCTCGGCCCAGTAGCCGGCGCGGCTGGGGTCCTCCGGGCGTGGCAGCGGCTGGCCGGTGACGCTCTTGAACAGGGCCGACAGGGCCCCCGGCGCGACGCCCAGCAGGTCGGCGAGAAAGCGCAGCACGTGATGATTGCGGTGCGAGGGCGGGCCGCCGCTGGTCGCCAGGGCAATGGCCTGGCGCAGGAAGGGATGTGCCGGCTCGCCCTGCCAGTCCTTCTGCAGCACCTCGGCGGCCAGCTGGATGGCCGCCATGTCCTGGGTGGCGGCGGTCTCGATCAGCGGCGACAGGGCATGGCCGTGATGAAAGTCGCCGGCCAGGGTGTCGAGGTAGTCGCGGTCCTCCGGCAGGGCGCGCGCCTTGTTGGCCAGGATCCAGGCCAGCATCAGCAGGGCGGCGGTGTCCGTCTGGTTGCGGCTTTTCAGCAGCAGCAGCTCGAACGGCGTGAAGGACGATGGCGGCATCGACGACTCCCGTCGGCGGGCGGTGAGCGGCATGGTGTCGGGAGGCCGAGTATAACGAACCCCCCGGCCGGTGACAGGCGTGAGGGCTGCATCCTTGGTCTGATGCGGCACGGGCCTCGGTCGTCCGCGCCGTCGGAATGGCTCAGCCGGCGGCCGCCAGGCTGATGAAGAACCCGGCGAGCACCGCGGACATCAGGTTCGAGAGGGTGCCGGCGAGCACCGCCTTGAGACCGAAGCGGGCGATCTCGTGGCGCCGGCCGGGGGCCATGCTGCCCAGTCCGCCGAGCAGGATGGCGATCGACGACAGGTTGGCGAAGCCGCACAGCGCGAACGACAGCACCGCCTGGGTATGGGCGCTCATCGCCTCGCCGGTGGCGGCCACCACTTGGTCGCCGCTGATGTAGGGGGCGAGATTGACATAGGCGACGAACTCGTTGACCACCAGCTTCTGACCGATGAAGGAGCCGGCTACCGTGGCCTCGTGCCAGGGGATGCCGAGCAGGAAGGCCAGCGGCGAGAACAGCCAGCCGAGGATCAGTTCCAGGCTCAGGCCGTCCACGCCGAACCAGCCGCCGATGCCACCGAGAATGCCGTTGATCAGCGCGATCAGGGCGATGAAGGCGAGCAGCATGGCGCCCACGTTGGCGGCCAGTCGAAGCCCCGAGGATGCCCCCTCGGCGGCGGCGTCGAGCACGTTGGAGGGTTTTGCCTCGGCCTCGATCTGCTCAACGTGACGGGTGTCGTCGTCCGGGGTGTCGGTTTCGGGCATCAGCAGCTTGGCGAACAGCAGTCCGCCGGGCGCCGCCATGAAGGAGGCGGCGACCAGGTAGTCCATGGGGATGCCCAGTGCGGCATAGCCGCCCAGCACCGAGCCGGCCACCGAGGCCAGGCCGCCGCACATCACCGCAAACAGTTCCGAGCGGGTCATGCCGGCGATGAACGGGCGTACCACCAGTGGCGCCTCGGTCTGGCCGACGAAGATGTTGGCGGTGGCCGACATCGATTCGGTGCGCGAGGTGCCCAGCACCTTCTGTAACAGTCCGCCGAGCAGCCGGATCACCCGCTGCATGATGCCCAGGTAGTAGAGTACGGCGATCAGCGAGGAGAAGAAGATGATCACCGGCAGAACCTTGATGGCGAAGATAAAGCCCACGCCGCTGCCGGGATCGGCGAGGCTGCCGAAGAGGAAATTGATGCCGTCGTCGGCGTAGGCGACCACCTGGCTGACCGCATCGGAGACGGTCTTGAGAACGCTCTGGCCGAAGGGCACATAAAGCACGAAGGCGCCGATGCCGGCCTGGATGGCGAAGGCACCGCCCACGGTGCGCAGGCGGATGGCGCGGCGGTTGGAGGAGAACAGCACCGCGATCAGGATCAGGGTGGCCATCCCGACCAGGCTCATTATGCTTGTCATGGCAGGGGACTCCGGTACAGGATCAGGGAGAGTGCCACGAGAGGGAACCCGAAAGGCGAGGGCATGTCAAAGGCGTGTCGCGCGGCTCGCCGATTGCCGCCTCGCTATGTCACGCCGCGGTGCGCGTCAAGGTGCGACACCCTGCGGCAAATCGTCTCTTCTCATTCATCCGCCATTCATCGACAATGCGCGCGTTCTGCGGCAAGGGCAGATCAGCCTATCGACGCTCGCTGGCACCTGCCCAGCACGCCATCTCTGAATAGCGACTGCCGGACAGTGTGCACGTGCCCTGTCGACTTGCCGGACAGGCGTCGTGGCAAACGTCGCCTGCGCCAGGTTTCTCCACGAGGCCTGGCGCAGCGGTATTTGTCGGTGATCGTCTTCATGCTCTGACGAGGTCGCGAGATGAGGAAAAAGAAATACCCACGTATTTTCAACATCTTGCCGCTTCTGTTGCCATTGCTGCTGAGTGGCTGCGGATCGGCATTGATGGCCCCCAAGGGGGAAATCGGCAGTGAGCTCAAGTCGCTGATCCTGACGGCGTTCGGACTCATGCTGATCGTCGTGATTCCGGTCATCGTCATGACGTTGCTGTTCGCCTGGCGGTATCGCCACAGCAACCTGATGGCCAAGTACGCACCGGACTGGTCGCACTCCAACAAGATCGAAGTGGTGGTGTGGCTCGTACCCTGCGTCATCATCTTCTTCCTGGCGATCCTCACCTGGAAGACATCCCACTCGCTCGACCCGCACAAGCCGCTGGCCGACAAGGAAGACACGCTGGAGATCCAGGCTGTCTCGCTTGACTGGAAGTGGCTGTTCATCTATCCGGAGCAGGGCATCGCCACCGTCAACGAAGTGGCCTTCCCGGTGGATACGCCGGTGCACTTTCGCGTGACCTCCGGCTCGGTGATGAACTCGTTCATGATTCCCACACTGGGCAGTCAGATCTATGCCATGGCCGGCATGGACAACGATGTGCACCTGAGCGCCAACGAGAAGGGCATCTATCCGGGTCGTTCCACCAACTTCAGTGGTGCCGGCTTCGCGGGAATGACCTTCGACGCGCACGTCACGTCCGAGCAGGACTTCCAGGCCTGGGTCGACAAGGTTCGAAACGCCAACGACGACACCCTGTCATTCCCCGACAGCTATCGTCAGCTGGCCGAGCCGAGCGAAGACGTGCCGGTTCAGTACTACTCGAACGTCTCGCCGAGTCTGTACAAAGACATCATCGACAGCTTCCGTTATGGAGATGGCGGTCAAGGCGCGCATGCAGGAGAGCATGACGAAGTGGCCATGAGCGCGGAGGCAGCGGAGTAACGTTATGTTCGGAAAACTCAGCTTAGAAGCGATACCCTATCACGAGCCGATCATCATGGTGACGGCGGCGGTCATCGGGATCGTCGGCGCCGCTGTGGTCGGCCTGATTACCTATTATCGCAAGTGGGGCTATCTGTGGTCGGAGTGGATCACCTCCATCGACCACAAGAAGCTCGGCATCATGTATTTCCTGGTGGCTCTGGTCATGCTGATCCGCGGCTTTGCCGATGCGATCATGATGCGCAGCCAGCAGGCCATCGCCGCGGGCGGCGCCGAAGGCTATCTGCCGCCCGAGCACTATGACCAGATCTTTTCCGCCCACGGCGTGATCATGATCTTCTTCGTTGCCATGCCCATGGTCATCGGTCTGATGAACCTGGTGGTGCCGCTGCAGATCGGCGCACGCGACGTGGCCTTCCCGTTCATGAACAACCTGAGCTTCTGGCTGTTCGCGGCGGGCGTCATCCTGGTCAACGTCTCCCTGGTGGTCGGCGAGTTCGCCAAGACCGGCTGGCTGGCCTATGCGCCGTTGTCGGAGACGGCCTATAGTCCCGGTGTCGGGGTCGACTACTGGATATGGGCGTTGCAGATATCGGGGATCGGCACGACGCTGACCGGTATCAACTTCTTCGTCACCATCCTGAAGATGCGCACCAAGGGCATGAAGCTGTTCCGCATGCCGATCTTCACCTGGACGGCGCTGTGCACCAACGTCCTGATCATTGCTTCCTTCCCGATCCTGACCGCGACCATCGCGCTGCTGACGCTGGATCGCTACCTGGGCATGCATTTCTTCACGAATGACCTGGGCGGCAACCAGATGATGTACGTCAACATGATCTGGGCCTGGGGTCACCCCGAGGTGTACATCCTGATCCTGCCGGCCTTCGGCGTCTTCTCCGAGGTCATCGCGACCTTCTCCAAGAAGCGCCTGTTCGGCTACAACACCATGGTCTGGGCGACGGTGGCGATCACCATCCTGTCGTTCATGGTCTGGCTGCACCACTTCTTCACCATGGGTGCCGGCGCCAACGTCAATGCCTTCTTCGGCATTGCCACGATGATCATCGCGATACCTACGGGCGTGAAGATCTTCAACTGGCTGTTCACCATGTACCGCGGCCGGGTGCAGTTCACCTCGCCGGTACTGTGGACCATCGGCTTCATCATCACCTTTACCCTGGGTGGCATGACCGGCGTGATGCTGGCCGTCCCGGGCGCCAACTTCGTGCTGCACAACAGCCTGTTCGTGATCGCGCACTTCCACAACGTGATCATCGGCGGCGTGGTGTTCGGCATGATGGCGGGCTATGCCTACTGGTTCCCCAAGGCGTTCGGTTTCAAGCTGGACGAGAAGTGGGGCAAGCGCAGCTTCTGGTGCTGGCTGATCGGCTTCTACATGGCCTTCATGCCGCTGTACGTGCTGAGCTTCTACGGGGCCATGCGGCGCATGCAGTCCTACGAGAACGCCAGCTGGCAGCCGCTGATGATCGTCGCCTGGGTGGGTGCCGTCATCATCCTGCTGGGCATTCTCTGCACCGTGATCCAGCTGATCGTCAGTATCCGTGATCGCGAGAAGAATGCCGATGTCACCGGTGACCCGTGGGATGCCCGTACCCTGGAGTGGGCCGTGTCCTCTCCGCCCCCGTACTACAACTTCGCGCATCTGCCGGAAGTCAACTCCATCGACCAGTTCTGGGAGATGAAGAAGCAGGAAGGCTTCGCCGCGCAGGCACCGACGCAGTATCACGACGTGCACATGCCGAAGAACACCGCGGCGGGTCCGATCATGGGCATCATCAGTATCGTCTTCGGCTTCGCCCTGATCTGGCACATCTGGTGGCTGGCCGCATTGAGTGCCGCAGGGATGTTCGTGACCTTCCTGATGCGCATCTTCAATGACGATATCGACTACCACGTCCCCGCGGCGGAGGTCGAGCGCATCGAACGCGAGCACCACAAACGGCTGGAGATGCAGGCGTAATATGGCTACCGATACTCTCACCAACCACAGCGCTCATGCTCCCGAGCATGAGCACCACGATACCGGCGCCATCAAGGTCTTCGGTTTCTGGATCTACCTGATGAGTGACCTGATCATCTTCGGGTCACTGTTCGCCGCCTATGCCGTGCTCTCGCCGAACACGGCGGGCGGTCCGACGCCCGAGGAGATCTTCGAACTGCCGTTCGTGCTGGTCGAGACCTTCCTGCTGCTGTTCAGTAGTTTCACCTACGGCATGGCCGTGCTGGCCATGAACGACGACCGTACCGAGCAGGTGCGCAACTGGCTGGTGATCACCTTCCTGCTGGGCGCCGGCTTCGTGGGGATGGAGATCTACGAGTTCCATAACCTGGTCGTGGAAGGCTTCGGCCCGGATCGCAGTGCCTTCCTGTCGTCGTTCTTCACCCTGGTCGGCACCCACGGTACCCACGTGACCTTCGGCCTGATCTGGATCCTGGTGATGATCTTCCAGGTGTCCACCAAGGGGCTGACCGACGTGACTCGCCCGCGGATCATGTGCCTGAGCCTGTTCTGGCACTTCCTGGACATCGTCTGGATCTGCGTGTTCACCATCGTCTACCTGATGGGGGTTCTGTGATATGAGTGGTTCTCACAACGCACCCGGTGGTGCCAGCCACGGCAGCGTCAAGTCCTACGTGGCCGGCCTGATCCTGTCGATCGTGCTGACGGTGATCCCGTTCGGCGTGGTGATGAGCGGCGGGTTCAGCACCTCGACCACGGTCGTGACGATCCTGATCATGGCGGTGCTGCAGGTACTCGTTCAGCTGGTCATGTTCATGCACCTGGATACCAAGTCCGAGGATGGCTGGAACTTCAATGCCATCATCTTCGCGGGCATCATCCTGGTGCTGATCGTCGGTGGCTCGATCTGGATCATGCACAACCTCATGCTCAACATGATGTGAGCGGCTGATCGTGATGATCAAACGCTATCTGTCCCTGACCAAGCCGGGGATCATCTTCGGCAACCTGATCTCCGTGGCCGGCGGGTTCTTTCTCGCCGCCCGCGGGGAGGTGGACCCGCTCCTCCTTCTCGCCACGGTGGTCGGGCTGGCACTGGTCATCGCCTCGGGGTGCGCGTTCAACAACTACATTGATCGCGACATCGACCGCCTGATGGAGAGGACCCGCGACCGGGTTCTCGTCCAGGGGCTGGTCTCGCCGCGGGCGACGCTGGTGTTCGCGACCCTGCTGGGGGTCGCCGGCTTCTCGGTCCTGTATTGGGGAACCAACCTGCTGGCCGTGCTGTTCGCGGCCATCGGGTTCGGCGTCTATGTCGGGCTCTACAGCCTCTATCTCAAGCGCCATTCGGTCTACGGCACCCTGGTGGGCAGCCTGTCCGGCGCGGCACCACCCGTGGTCGGCTATGTGGCCGTGAGCAACCAGTTCGACCTCGGCGCGCTGACCCTGCTGCTGATCTTCTGCCTTTGGCAGATGCCGCACTCCTACGCCATCGCCATCTTCCGCTTCAAGGATTACCGGGCGGCCTCGATTCCGGTGCTGCCGGTGCTCAAGGGGGTGAAGACCGCCAAGCACCACATCATCGGCTACATCCTGGCCTTCCTGGGGGCGACGCTGATGCTGAGCCTGGCCGGCTATGCCGGGTACGGCTACTTCATCATCGCCGCGGCGATGGGCGGCTACTGGCTGTACATGGCGCTGGCCGGCTATCGGTCCGGCAACGACGAGGCCTGGGCGAAGAAGGTCTTCGTCTTCTCGATCTTCACCATCACCGCTCTGAGCGTGATGATGTCGATCGACTTCCAGCTGCCCGACTCGCCGGTGCTGTGGACCTCGCTGCGCTGATTCGGCCGATGCCCGGCCGATTCATGAAAAAGCCACACGCTCGTGCGTGTGGCTTTTTTTATCCTTGTCTCTCGTGATCCGGTCGACGGGGGCGGTGTCGCGCCCCCTGCTCATCTCGCGTTACCCTGACAGGCTGTCCAGCGCCTTTTCCAGCGTGGCCACGCTGCGCTCGACGTCATAGAGCTTGTCGAGGCCGAACAGGCCGATGCGGAAGGTCCGGAAGTCCTCGCCCTCGTCGCACATCAGCGGCACCCCGGCGGCGACCTGCAGGCCGGCGGCCATGAAGCGCCCGGCGAGGCCGGCGTCGTCGGTGTAGCTGACCACCACGCCCGGCGCCTGGAAGCCCTCGGCCGCCACGCTGGGCAAGCCGCGCTCGACGAGCAGCGCCCGCACGCGATTGCCGAGCTCCCACTGGGCGTCGCGCAGCCGCTCGAGGCCGTAGCCCTCGGCCTCGGCCATCACGTCGCGCAGCCGGGTCAGGCCGTCGGTGGGCATGGTCGCGTGGTAGGCGTGGCCGCCGTTCTCGTAGGCCTCCATGATCGACAGCCACTTGCGCAGGTCGGCGGCGAAGCTGGTGCTGGTGGTGGCCTCGATGCGCCGGCGGGCCTCGGCGCCGAGCATCACCAGGCCGCAGCAGGGCGAGGCGCTCCAGCCCTTCTGCGGGGCGCTGATCAGGATGTCCACGCCGGTGGCCTGCATGTCCACCCACAGGGTGCCGGAGGCGATGCAGTCGAGCACCAGCAGCCCGCCGACCGCGTGGACGGCCTCGGCGACCCGGCGAAGGTAGTCGTCGGGCAGCAGCATGCCGCTGGCGGTCTCGACGTGGGGGGCGAACACCAGATCGGGCCTGTCGGCATGGATTTGCGCCACCACCTCGTCGATCGGTGCCGGGGCGAAGGGCGCGCGGGCCCCGTCGTCCTGGCGCCGGGCCTTGAGCACCTGGCTGTCGGCGGGGATGTCGCCCATCTCGAAGATCTGGGTCCAGCGGTAGCTGAACCAGCCGTTGCGGAGCACCAGGCAGCGCTTGCCGGTGGCGAACTGGCGGGCCACCGCCTCCATGCCGAAGGTGCCGCTGCCGGGCACGATGGCCACCGCCTCGGCCTTGTAGACGGCCTTCAGGGAGCGCGACAGGTCGCGCATCACATTCTGGAAGGCCTGTGACATGTGATTTAGGGCACGGTCCGTGTAGACCACCGAATATTCGAGCAGGCCATCGGGATCGACATCGGGAAGCAGGCCGGGCATCTTTCGTCTCCTAAATAGAGTCCACAATCGACACAAACGCGGGAAGGCATTCAGGGTATTCGGTGACAGGGGTTTCGACCAGAGCGGCACGGGGGTTTTTGCCGTCGCCGGGCGTGATTCCTTCCCGGCGTGCGCCGCGTTACCGTAAGCGTTCGACGATGACTGCCCGGAGAGCCGAGTGACGACGCTGCGACCCTATCTGTTTCTGCTGCTGACCGTGGTGATCTTTGCCGGCAATATCCTGGTGGGCAAGGCGCTCAGCGACCTGCCGCCCTTCACCCTGTCCTTCGGCCGGGTCTCGATCGCCCTGTGCCTCATGCTGCCCATCGGTGCCCATCAGGCCCGGCGTGACTGGCCATTGTTCCGCCGTCACTGGAAGCCGCTGGTGGGCCTGTCGCTGACCGGGGTGGCCTTCTTCAACGCCCTGATCTACGTGGCCCTGGGCCATACGTCGCCCACCAACGTGTCGATTCTCGAGAGCCTGATCCCGGTGGTGACGCTGCTGTTCAGCGTGCTGCTGATGGGCGAGCGCCCGCGAACGGCGCAATGGGTGGGGGTGGTGCTGTCGCTGGCGGGCGCGGTGGCGGTGATCACCCTGGGCAGTGCGGCCGGCGCTGGCCTGGCCGGGGTCAACGGCGGTGATGCGGTAATGCTGCTGGCGGTGCTGGTGTGGGTCGGCTACTCGCTGCTGGTCAAGTCGCACATGGCCAAGTTCCCGCGCTATGGCGGGCTGCTGGTGATGCTGGTCATCGCCACGGCGGTGATGGGGCCGATCGCCTGGATCGAGAACCTGCTGCGCCCGGAACCGCTGGTACTGACCGGCGAACAGTGGCTGGGGCTGGCCTATCTCGGCGTCTTCCCGTCGGTGGTGGCGCTGCTGCTCTACAACAGCGCCATCGCCGATGTCGGGCCGTCGCAGGCGGCGGTCTTTCTCAACCTGCTGCCGGTGTTCACCATGCTCGGCGCCTGGTGGCTGCTGGGCGAGGTGATCCTGCCCGCCCAGATCCTCGGCAGCCTGGTGGTGATCGCCGGGGTGCTGTTGACCACGCGCGCCCGGCGATCCAGCTCTCAGCCGGCGAGAGCGCCGGGCAGGCGATCGTAGAGGCCTTGCACGGCGTCGACCCGGTCGAGGAAGGTCGGTAGCGGTTCGGGCAGCGGGAAGGGGCGGCCCTCGAGCAGCAGCGGCGTGACCCGGCCGCTGGGTGACTTCAGCTCCGCCATCAGGTGCGCGTAGTCCACCAGAAAATCCTTGCCCTTGACCGCCTTGTTTACCGCCGCCAGGGCATCGCTGACTTCCTGTGCCTGGCTCTCGCCCTCGGCGGGCGGATAGATCTGGGCGTACAGAAGGCCGTTGTCCCAGCCGAGCTTGACCGGTTGATTGATGATACGAACCTGGGTGCCGTCGGGGAGGCGATGCACCAGGTTGTCGATGTCCCGGGGCAGCATGCGGATGCAGCCGTGGGAGACCTGCATGCCCACGCCGCGCGGCCGGTTGGTGCCGTGGATCATGTAGCCGGGGATGTCGAGCAGCATGGCGTAGTCGCCGAGCGGATTGTCCGGGCCGGCCGGCACCACCCGCGGCAGCGCCGGCTTGCCGGTCCTGGCGCGTTCCTCGCGGATGCTCTGTGGCGGGTACCAGGCCGGGTTCTCGATCTTGGTGGTGATGGTGGTGGTGCCCAGCGGTGTCTGCCAGTCCATGCGCCCCACGCCGACCGGATAGGTCTCCACGCGGGCGGCTTCGTCCTTGCCGGCCGGTGGGTAGAAATAAAGGCGCTTCTCGGCCAGGTTGATCACCACGCCCTGGCGGGGGCCGGGCGGCAGGATGAAGCGGGTCGGCACCACCACGTCGGTGCCCTCGCCGGGCAGCCACATGTTGAGCGTCGGGTTGGCCAGGCGCATGGCATCGAAGCCGATGCCGTGGTTCAGGCCGATATCCACCACGGTATCGTCATGGCTGGCCGTGACGATCTGGGTGTGTCCGACGATGTCGCCCGATTCGGGCAGCGGGTAGTGGCCGACGGGGGGCGCATCCTCGGCCGCCCGCGCCGTCGCGGCGCCGCACAGGAGCAGGGCGCTCCCCATCAGGGCCGCGGCGATCCGCCGAAATCGCTGGGATTGCATCGACTGTCTCTTCCTTGGATCCGTGGAATCACGAGCCGCCTAAGCTACCGCAAGGCGGGGTCGGGGTCCATGACGATGCGGGGGTTGAGTCTGTAGCAGCTACAGACAATAGCCTTTGCGTCAGCGATAGGCATGGCGACACGAGGGGATTTCCAATGGCGGTAACCGAGCAGACCATGGCAGGGCATCACGAATGGCGTGTCGAGGGCATGGATTGTCCGAGCTGTGCCGGCAAGATCCGCGGTGCGCTGGAGCGCCTGAAAGGCGTCAGCGATGTTCAGGTTTCGGTCATCAAGGAACGCCTGTCCCTCGAACTGGAGGGCGAGCAGACGAGTCCGGAAATGGTCGAGACGACCGTCGAGCGTCTGGGCTATGGCGTTCATCGTACTGCGCCCCGGACGGCGCCCCGGGGTGCCGAACACGGCGCCGGCTGCTGTTCGGGACACGAGCACACCCACGACCATGGCCATGATGATCAGCTTGGCCACGATGCCGACGACTGTTGTTCGGGGCACGAGCATGCCGACGGCCACGGCCACGGCCACGGTCACGATCACGCCGCCGGCGACTGCTGTGGCGGTCATGAACCTGGCGCGGACGAGGCGCCGGCGTCACCCGCTGAGGACCAGCGGGTCTGGTCGGTGGGCGGCATGGACTGCCCGAGCTGCGCGGCAACGATTCGCGGCGCGCTGGAAAAGCTGCCCGGCGTCGCCGACATTCGCGTTTCGGTGATGAACGAGACCCTCTCGCTGTCACTGGACGAGGCGCGGACCTCGGCCGAGACGGTCACGACCACGGTGAGCCAGCTGGGTTACGAGGTGGCGCTGCGCAGCGAGACCTCGGCCACCGAGGCAGGCTCGGGCGAAGCGTCGCGCCCGCGCTGGTACGCCACCGGTAAGGGGCGGCTGGTACTGGCCAGTGGCGGGGCACTGGCCGCCGCGACGCTGCTGCGGCTGTTCAGCGGCGAGACAGTGGCCTACTGGGGCTTCTTCGCCGCCTGTCTGGTGGGGCTGGTGCCGATCGCTCGGCGCGCGCTGACCGCCGCCCGGGTCGGCATGCCCTTCACCATCGAGATGCTGATGACCATCGCCGCCAGCGGCGCCCTGATCATCGGCGCCGCCGAGGAGGCGGCGCTGGTGATCTTTCTGTTCTCGATCGGTGAAATCCTCGAAGGCGTGGCCGCCGACCGGGCCCGGGCGGGCATCCGTTCGCTGGCCGATCTGGTGCCCCGCAGCGCCCGGCTCGAGACCGAGGCCGGCGAGACCCGTTCGGTGGATGCAGCGCAGCTCAAGGTTGGCCAGGTGGTGGTGGTGCGTCCCGGTGATCGGATTCCCGCGGACGGCGAGATCCTCGAGGGCGACTCGGCGATCGACGAATCGCCGGTGACCGGCGAATCGGTGCCGGTGGCCAAGGGCGTCGAGGCTGCCGTCTACGCCGGATCGATCAACCGCGACGCCGTGCTGCGCGTCCGCGTGACCCGTCCTCCCGAGGACAACACCATCGCGCGGATCATCCGACTGGTGGAGGAAGCCCAGGAGGCCCGTGCGCCCACCGAGCGCTTCGTCGACCGTTTCAGCCGTGTCTACATGCCCATCGTGGTGGGGATTGCGGTGCTGGTCGCCGTGATTCCGCCGCTGGCCTTCGGCGGCGCCTGGGGCGAGTGGACCTATCGCGCCCTGGCGCTGCTGCTGATCGGCTGCCCCTGCGCGCTGGTGATCTCGGTGCCGGCATCGATCGCCTCGGCGCTGTCGGTGGGCACGCGCCACGGTCTGCTGCTCAAGGGCGGTGCGGTGATCGAGGCGACCGCCCGGGCCAGTATGGTGGCCTTCGACAAGACAGGGACCCTGACCGCCGGGCAGCCAGTGGTCACCGATGTCATTCCGGCCGACGAAGCGGGTGGGGCCGATGCCGTCACCGCGCTGGCCGCGAGTGTCGAGCAGGGCTCCAGCCACCCGCTGGCCGAGGCGATCCTCCGGCACGCGCAGGAACGCGAGCTGCCGTTGACCCGGGTGAGCGAGGCCAAGGTCATCGCCGGTCAGGGCATGGCGGCGCGCCTGGCAGGACGGCGTGTGCAGGTCGTCTCGCCGCGTCATGCCGCCGAGCAGGTTGCGCTGCCGGAGGCGTTGAGCGCGCGCATCGCCGAGTGCGAGCAGGCCGGCAAGACCGCCGTGGTGGTGATCGACGACGCCGTGGCGGTCGGCCTGATCGCGCTGCGCGACGAGCCGCGGCCGGATGCCGTCGAGGCGGTGCGCGCGCTGGACGCCATGGGCGTGCGCTCGCTGATGCTCACCGGCGACAACCCGCGTACGGCAGCGGCAATCGCCGGTGACATGGGGCTCGAACACCGCGCCGGGCTGCTGCCCGACGACAAGGTGACAATGATCCGCGAGCTGGCCGCGCGGGAGCGGGTGATGATGGTCGGCGACGGCATCAACGACGCCCCGGCGCTGGCCGCCTCGCATGTCGGCGTGGCGATGGGCTCGGGCACCGACGTGGCCCTGGAGACCGCCGACGGCGCGCTGCTGCGCAACCGGGTGGGCGATGTCGCGGCGATGATCGGCCTGGCCCGCGAGACCATGGCCAACATCCGCCAGAATATCGCCATCGCGCTGGGTCTGAAGGGGATCTTCCTGGTCACCACCGTGCTGGGCATCACCGGGCTGTGGCTGGCGATCCTCGCC
Source organism: Modicisalibacter sp. 'Wilcox' (assembly GCF_010993675.1). Taxonomy (NCBI): domain Bacteria; kingdom Pseudomonadati; phylum Pseudomonadota; class Gammaproteobacteria; order Oceanospirillales; family Halomonadaceae; genus Modicisalibacter; species Modicisalibacter sp. 'Wilcox'. The sequence continues at coordinate 32,072 of NZ_WNXF01000007.1, read as the reverse complement.
GACACCGGGGCGACCGTGCTGGTCACGCTCAATGCGTTGCGCCTGCTGCGGGCCCGGCCCGGCGGCAGGGCGGAGCCGTCACCGACATCGAGGGAAGCACCGGCGAGTGGATCGCCGTTGGGAGCGTGAAGAGCCCTGCCGGGGATATGGACGTTTGCGCCAATGGCTCGGCCCGCGGAGCGAATCGTCGACAGGCCTGCGAGCGGGGCCGGCCCTCCGGGGCGCCATGAATCCTTCCCTGGAGGCTACCGACGCTATCTGACCGCCATGGATGGCGGGAATGCCGAAATGGGAGGGATCTCTTTTCGGCCTGGCGTCGGACCCCTCTTCGGACCTGTTCCCGATTCCCTTTAGCGTCGGGCCTAGGTGTCGTCATGAGATAGCCACGTCACAAGCCTTCTTACACCTCCTTGTACAGCTCGGCGCCCTGCTCGCGGAACTTCTCGGCCTGTTCCGCCATGCCGCGCTCGACCGCCTCGCGGTCACCCTCGAGCCCCTTGTCCTTGGCGTAGTCGCGCACTTCCTGGCTGATCTTCATCGAGCAGAACTTGGGCCCGCACATCGAGCAGAAGTGGGCCACCTTGGCCGAGTCCTTGGGCAGGGTCTCGTCGTGGTACTCGCGGGCGGTGTCGGGGTCGAGGCCGAGGTTGAACTGATCCTCCCAGCGGAACTCGAAGCGCGCCTTGGACAGGGCGTTGTCACGACGCTGGGCGGCTGGGTGGCCCTTGGCGAGGTCGGCGGCGTGGGCGGCGATCTTGTAGGTGATGATGCCGGTCTTGACGTCGTCCTTGTTGGGCAGCCCCAGGTGCTCCTTGGGCGTGACGTAGCAGAGCATGGCGCAGCCGTACCAGCCGATCATCGCCGCGCCGATGCCGGAGGTGATGTGGTCGTAGCCCGGTGCGATGTCGGTGGTCAGCGGCCCGAGGGTGTAGAAGGGCGCCTCGTCGCACTCGGCAAGCTGCTTGTCCATGTTCTCCTTGATCAGGTGCATCGGCACGTGGCCGGGGCCCTCGATCATCACCTGCACGTCGTGCCGCCAGGCGATGCGGGTCAACTCGCCCAGGGTCTCGAGCTCGGCGAACTGGGCCGCGTCGTTGGCGTCCGCCACCGAGCCGGGGCGCAGGCCGTCGCCCAGCGAGAAGGCGACGTCATAGCGCTTGCAGATCTCGCAGATCTCCTCGAAGTGCTCGTAGAGGAAGCTCTCGCGGTGATGATAGAGGCACCACTTGGCCATGATCGAGCCGCCGCGGGAGACGATGCCGGTGGTGCGCTTCGCGGTCAGCGGCACGTAGCGCAGCAGTACGCCGGCGTGGATGGTGAAGTAGTCCACCCCCTGCTCGGCCTGCTCGATCAGGGTGTCGCGGAAGATCTCCCAGGTGAGATTCTCGGCGACGCCGCCCACCTTCTCCAGCGCCTGGTAGATCGGCACGGTGCCGATGGGCACCGGGGCGTTGCGGATGATCCACTCGCGGGTCTCGTGGATGTTCTGTCCGGTGGAGAGATCCATGATGGTGTCCGCGCCCCAGCGGATACCCCAGGTCATCTTGTCGACCTCGTCCTCGATGGAGGAGGTCACCGCCGAGTTGCCCAGGTTGCCGTTGATCTTCACCAGGAAGTTGCGGCCGATGATCATCGGCTCGGATTCCGGGTGGTTGATGTTGGCCGGGATGATGGCGCGGCCCGCGGCCACCTCGTCGCGCACGAATTCCGGGGTGATCTCCTCGGGCAGGCGGGCGCCGAAGTTCTCGCCCGGGTGCTGGTGGCCGAGGATGCGCTCGACCTCGTCGGTCCCCAGCGCCTGGCGGCGCTGATTCTCGCGGATGGCGATGAATTCCATCTCGGGGGTGACGATGCCCTGGCGGGCATAGTGCAGCTGGGTGACGTTACGGCCTTCCTTCGCGCGGCGCGGGGTGCGCTGGAGGTCGAAGCGCAGGTTGGCCAGGCGCGGGTCGTTGGCGCGCCGGCGGCCATACTCCGAGGTCGGGCCGTCGAGGTAGTCGGTGTCGCCGCGGGCCTCGATCCAGGCGCGACGCAGCTCGGGGAGCCCCTTGCGCAGGTCGATGGCGGCCTCCGGGTCGGTGTAGGGGCCGGAGGTGTCGTAGACCAGCAGCGGCGGGTTCTCCTCGTCGGCACCGGAGGTGCGGGTCGGCGACAGGCTGATCTCGCGGAAGGGCACGCGGATATCGGGCCGCGAGCCTTCGACGTACACCTTGCGTGAACCGGGCAGCGGGGCCACGGCGGCGGCGTCGACGCGCGCGGTCTCGGCCAGGGCGTGGCGGGTCAGGGAGGTATCGTTGGACATGCTCTTGTGCTCCACACGGTCTGGGCGGCGCACAGCGTAGGCGGGAAGGAGCCGGATGGCGGACAGCACGGTTCGGGTCCTCCGCTTGATCCCTACGCCGGTACTAGCCGGATCAGGTTCATCGGGATCCACCGTGATGCCCGCGGGCATAGGGTGATCTCAGCCGGTTCCACCGGCACCCCGTCAAGCGTTGCGCGCAATTCACGCGCCGGAGCAGTCTGGTGCAGGGCGGGCGGCGGGTCAAGCGGCTGCGGTGAGGCTTCGTTGGCCGAAAGCGACCGGTCGCGGCGCGGCATTGCGGGTAATATAAGCGTCGATTCGATCACTACGCCGGGAACCCGCCATGCCACTGGATGCCTCGCTTCGCCTGTTGCTGCTTTCCGCCCTATGGGGTGCGAGCTTTCTGTTCATGCGCATCGCTGCACCGGCACTGGGCGCCTTCTCCACCGCCTTCTTCCGTGTGCTGCTGGGGGCGCTGGGGCTGATGGCGATTCTCGCGGTGTTGCGTGTGCCGTGGCGCTTCCAGGGCAGGGGGCGGGCCACGCTGCTGATCGGTGTGGTCAACTCCGGGGTGCCCTTCGCGATGTTCTGTCTCGCCGCCCAGGTGCTCCCGGCCGGCTATTCGGCGATGTTCAACGCCACCACGCCCCTGATGGGGGTGATGATCGGCGCGGCCTTCTTTTCCGAGGCAATGACCCGCGAGCGGCTGATTGGCGTCTCTCTGGGCGTGGTGGGCGTCGGCGTGCTGGTGCAGGCCGGCCCGGTACCCTTGAGCTGGCAGCTTGCGGGCGGTGCGCTGGCCTGCCTGGTGGCGGCGGGCTGCTACGGGCTGTCGGGCTTTCTGGTCAAGCGCTTCATCGCCGAGCGGGGCGGGCTGGATTCGCGGTTGCTGGCGCTGGGCACCCAGCTCGGCGCGAGCCTGGCGCTGGCGCCGTTGATGGTGACCGAGGTCGCGACCCGGCCGTCGCTGTCGACCTGGGTACAACCCGACGTCTGGGGCGCAATGCTGGCGCTGGGGCTGGCCTGCACGGCGCTGGCCTATCTGCTCTACTTCCGCCTGCTGCAGGAGCTGGGGCCGGTCAAGCCACTGACGGTGACCATGCTGGTGCCGGCGTTCGGCGTGCTCTGGGGGGCCTTGTTCCTCGGCGAGCGGGTGACCCTGGCCCACGGCATCGGCGGCGCGCTGATCGCCGTGGCGCTGTGGCTGATCCTCTTCAAGCCGGCACCACGGCGGGCAGGTGCAGCGCCGGGTGCCGGCGATCAGGCTTGAGCCACACCGGGTTCGACGCGCTGCCCGGCCTCGAGGTCGAGCAGCGCGCGCTTGCGTTCCAGCCCCCCGGCGTAGCCGGTCAGGGCGCCCTTGCTGCCGACCACCCGGTGGCAGGGCACCACGATGGTCAGCGGGTTGCGTCCGACGGCGGTACCCACCGCGCGGGCCGCGCCGGGCGCCAGCCCCAGCCGGTGGGCGAGTTCGCCGTAGGTTGCGCGTTCGCCGTAGGGAATGGCGGCGAGGGCTTGCCAGACGCGCTGCTGGAAGTCGCTGCCCGACGGCGCGAGCGGCAGCGAGAAGCGCTCGAGGCGCCCGGCGAAATAGGCATCGACCTGGGCCCCGGCCTCGGCAAGCAGGGGGGCGTCGCCGGTGGCCGCGTCGTCGATGTCGCCGAGAATGTCGTTGGGATAGTGGCGCTGGCCGACGAAATAGACCCCGGTAAGGGCGTCGCCCTCGGCGCGCAGCAGCATCTCGCCGAGCGGCGAGTGCATGCGGGATTGCCTGAGCATGGTCAATTCTCCCCTGAGGTGTCGACGGTCAGCCGGTAGAGCCCGGTCTCGCCGCTATCGCTGGTGAAGTAGACGGCGCCGTCGGGCCCCACCGCGACGCCCACCGGGCGGGCCCAGCGCCGGCCCGCGGCGTCCTGGAAGCCGGTGACCAGCGGCACCGCCTCGCCGTGGCGGCCGGTCTTGTCCAGACGCACGCCCATCAGCGCCGGTTCACGGCGCGTCGCCGGATCGCCGCCCGCGCCGCCGGTGGGAGCGGTGGCCCAGCTGCCGTGAAGTGCGACGATCAGGTCGACGCCGAGCGGGTGGCCGTCGGGCAGGAAGGCCAGACCCATCGGGGCGCTGCGCGCCGGGAAGGTGGCGACCGGTGGCGTGACTTCGCTTGCCGGTTTCGGCGGAGCGACACCGATGCAGTCGTCGCGCGTCACCTTGTTATCGATCCACTGGAACCAGGGCATGCCGAAGAAGCGTCCCGGCTCGGCGCGCACCAGCACCTCGCGGGGACGCTCGAAGCCCCAGTGGTCGGGGCCGTTGTTGCTGGCGTAGAGGGTGGCGTCGTCGCGCCAGGCCAGGCCGACGGGATTGCGCAGGCCGCTGACGTAGGGCCGCCAGACGGGCTCGGCGCCGCTCTCGTCGAGCACCATCACGCCGCCGCGCCGCCGGTCGGGCCCGTAGCCGCTGCCCAGGTACTGGTTCGAGCAGTTGCCCTGGATGCCCAGCGAGACATAGAGCCGGCCGTCGGGACCGAGGCTCAGCGAGCGCGAGTTGTGGCCGCCGCCCCCGGGGATCGCCGCCACCTCGCGGAAGTCGGCGGCGGTGAGGGCTGCCCCCGTGTGGTAGTCGGCGCGCAGCAGGGCGTCGGTGGTGGCCACGTAGAGGGCGTCGCCGCGACGCACGGCGCTGTGCGGGTAGTCGTCGAGGTGGACCAGTTCCTGCGCCCTGTCATAGGGCGGCGTCAGCCGATAGACGATACCGGCCTTGCTGCCGATGAACATCTCGCCGTCCTGCCCCAGGCTGATCAGGCGGGGATAGTCGAGCGCGACCCGCTTGTCGATGTGCACGCCGGCCGGCGCCTCGAGGCGTCGAGGGGTGCCGGTCACGGCGAGCGTCTCCCGGGCCGCGGGCTGTGCCTCGGCGAGTGTGGTTACAAGGGGGGCCATCAGCAGCGCGGCGAACAGCGCGCCGCGCCGGATGCGAGCGGGGAGCCGGGCCGCCATGCACAACCTCCGGAAGCGTGGATGCGTCTCGCCAGTGTAGCCGCTGCCCGTCACCGGGGGCAGCGAGTCAGCGATGATAGAGTCGATAGCGACGATGGTCGGGGTCGTCCTGCTGTTCCTGGGGGGTCTTGCGATAGCGCTTGTATTCCCACTGGTACTGGGCGGGGTCGAGCGCGATGACCGCCTCGACGCTGGCGTTGACGCCGCGGGCGGCGATGGTCTCGTCGGCGTCGTGGACGCGGGCGTCGGCATCCAGGAAGTGGATCTCGAAGCCCTCGCCGGTGGTGCGTCGGGCGACGCCGGTGACCACCCGAGCCCGGGTGCGCGCCACCAGCTTGGGCAGCAGGGTGGCGGTGTAGGCAGGGCGGCCGTAGAAGTCGGCGAAGACCCCGCCGCGCCAGTCCGGTTCCTGGTCGGGCAGGATGCCCACCGCCTCGCAGCGCTTGAGCGCCTTGAGCAGGGCGGCGACGCCGCGCGGGTTGGTGGGCACCAGCGAGGCCCCCATGCGTTCGCGGCCGGCACGGATGACCGGGTCGAGCGCGTCGAGTTTGGGGGGTTCATACATGGCGGTGAAGGGAAAGTGGCTGGACAGCCAGAAGTTGAGGACTTCCCAGTTGCCGAAGTGCGGCGCCAGGACGATCACGCCGCGCCCCTCGGCGCGCGCCGCATCCAGCAGCTCGCGACCGTGGACGGCGCGGATCGTCCGCTCGACCCGGGCCGGCGGCGCCATCCAGGCCAGCCCCAGCTCGAGCATCGTCGCCGAGGAGTGGCGCAGGCTGTCGCGGGCGAGGCGGCGGCGCGTCGACGCCTCCTGGTCGGGAAACGCGACCTGCAGGTTGGCCTCGGTCACCTGGCGCTCACGGGGGCTGAAGCGGTGCACCAGCGGTCCCAGGCGGCGGGCCAGGCGCCACAGGGTGGCCGGCGACCCGTGCGACAGCAGGTGCCACAGGGCCTGGATGGCGCGGGCCTTGAGAAGGCTCGAACGGGATGTCTCGCTCATGGAACGGCTATCACGGCTCACAAAGCGGGGCAGTATAGCGCGGATACCGGGCGAGTATCAGCCGCCCGGCGATCTACCAGGCCCAGGTGGTGACCCGGGCCGGCGGCCGGCGTTCCTGCAGGGCCATCATGCCCTTCACGCAGCGCACGATCAGCCAGGCGGCCAGCACGATCATCGCCAGCAGGCCGATGCCGAGCAGCGACAGCGCGACGGCGACGAGGCTGTAGAGCAGGCCGATCCAGAAGGTGCGGATCTGGTAGCGGTAGTGGGCATCGCGCCACGCCGGCCCCTTGCCGCGGTAGACGTAGGCGATCACCACGCCGATCAACGGCGTGATGCCCACCACGAAGCCGGCCAGCAGCAGGATGTAGACCACCAGCGGCATGGTGGTATCCGAGGAGTGCGGGGTGTCGGCGACGGGGTCGCGGGCCATGGCGGGGCTCCTTGTGGGTCGGGATCAGCGTTCGGGGCGACAGAGCTCGATCAGGTTGTTGTCCGGATCGCGCAGGTACAGCGACACGATCGGCCCGGATGCGCCCTGACGCGCCACGGGTCCGGCCTCGAGCTCGATGTCGAGCGCCTCGAGATGGGCCTGCACCGACTCCAGCGGCAGCAGGCTGCGAAAGCAGATGTCCAGGCTGCCGGGCGTGGGGCAGCCGGCACGCGGCGTGATGGTGGTATCCACCTGATGCAGACGCAGGGCGAGGTCGTCCAGCATCAGGTCGACCCGCTCGATATCGCGGTAGCGCACCTCCAGGCCCAGCACGCGGGTGTAGAAGTCCACGGCTCGGGATATGTCGGTGACCACGACGACCAGATGATCCAGGCCCGCTAGCATGATGTCTTCCCCCGTGGCAGTGCGTGCATGTGGCCGCAACGGCCGACACGCCGCACGATCGATGATCGGTCGGCAGAGCGCCTGAGATATCCTGTCCCGTCCGGCCTTGTCGGCGCAAGCGGAACCGACGCGCGGCCACGCCTGGAAAACGCTTTGCGCCGGGTCCATACCCACGTATAGTCGCGCGCGGTGCTCGGCCCGACTCCCCCGTCGGCATGGTGCGGGCGCCCATTCCCGACTTGCTCCCATTCGCGCTCGAGGCATCGCGCATGTCATCACAGTTGCTGGCCATGGCCCTGGCTCCCCTGCTGGGGCTATTCATCCTGGGCATCGGCAATGGCTTTCTGGCCACCCTGATCACCCTGCGGCTGGACGCCGCCGGCGCCTCGGCGCCGACCATCGGCTGGGTCTCGTCGGCCTACTTCATCGGCCTGGCGATCGGTGCCGTGCTCAACGACCGGCTGCTGCTGCGCATCGGCCATATCCGCGCCTATGCCGGCTTCGCCTCGCTGGTGGCGGTCACGGTACTGCTCGCCGGGCTGTGGCTGAATCCGTACTGGTGGTTCGGGCTGCGCCTGATCGGCGGCTGGGCGACGGTGGGGGTCTATCTGGTTATCGAGAGCTGGCTGCTGACCGCCGCGGACCCTCGGGTGCGCGGTCGGCTGCTGGCGATGTACATGATCGCGCTGTACGGGGCCGGCGTGGTCGGCCAGCTGCTGCTGGGGGCCGCCGAGGGTGCGGGGATACAGGCGCCCTTCATGATCGTCGGCCTGCTGGCCTCGCTGTCGGTGCTGCCCATGGCGGTGATCCCGCGGGTCTCGCCGCTGATCGAGCATGCCGAGCCGCTGCCGCCGCTGCGGCTGATCCGGCTGACGCCGACCGGCGTGATGGGGTGCTTCGGTTCGGGAGTGGCGGTGGCGGCAGTCTATTCGCTGCTGCCGCTGTACCTGCAGCGCAGCGGCCTGGCGGTGGAACGTATCGGCCTCATGATGGCGGTGGTGGTGCTCGGCGGCATGCTGCTGCAGTACCCGATCGGCCGCTGGTCGGATCGCCATGATCGCCAGCTGGTGCTGATCCTGATCGGCCTGGCCTGCCTGGCGCTGTCGCTGGGCGTGATCTCGCTGGCCACGCAGCCTGTTGGGCTGGCGGGACTGCTGTTCCTGCTGGGCGGCGGGATCTTCGCCCTGTACCCGGTCGCCGTCAGTCATGCCGCGGACCGGGCGCCGGCCGGGGCACTGGTGCGCATGAGCCAGGGCCTGCTGCTGATCAACGCCCTGGGCTCGGTGGTCAGCCCGCCGCTGATCACCGCGGTGATCAGCGGCACGGGCGACGCCGGGCTGTTCGCCGCGCTGGCCGGGGTGGGCGCCTTCCTGGCCCTGTTCTTCACCTGGCGACGCAGCCGACGGCCCGCCCCGGTGCCGATGGCGCCGTTCACGCCCAATCCCCCGCAGACGGTGGTGGGTGCCGAGCTCAACGTGACCGAGGCGCTGGTGCAGGGGGCGATCGAGCACGAGCACATCGAGGATCTTTCCGGGCTGGTGCCCGATGTGCCGGTCGCCGAGCCGGACGCCGTCAGCGTGGCCGAGCCGGAGGCGGACGCGTCGGAGTCGCACGACGCGGCGACCGCCACGCGGCCGCGAGTCAGCCATGCGGACAGCGAGTGACCCGGCCGCTTGCGGCTTTTCGGTAATGGCGGGAGCGAAAGCCGGGCACCTATTCTCCAGGGATCATGCGACTGACGAGGAGAGGGTGATGGAAGAGGCACTGGTCCTGCAGGAGGACACCGCCGGCGTGGTCCGGCTGACCCTGAATCGGCCCCGGGCGCTCAACGCCCTGAACAGCGAGCTGCTCGGCGAGCTGGATGCCGCCCTGGCCGCCCTGGAGGCGCGTGGCGACCTGCGGGCGGTGCTGATCACCGGGGCCGGTGACAAGGCCTTCGTGGCCGGGGCGGACATCGCCGAGATGCGCGACAAGACCCCCGACCAGGCCCGCCGCTTCGCCGTCAACGCCCTGGCCACCCTGAAGCGCCTGGAGCGGCTGCCGGTGCCGGTGGTGGCACTGGTCAACGGCTATTGCCTGGGCGGGGGCTGCGAGCTGGCACTGGCCTGCGACTGGGCGGTGGCCGGCGACAATGCCGTCTTCGGCCAGCCCGAGGTGGGGCTGGGCGTGATCCCGGGCTTCGGCGGCACCCAGCGCCTGCCGCGGCGCGTCGGCCCGGCCATGGCCCTGGATCTGATCACCACCGGGCGCCGGATCGATGCCGCCGAGGCCCTGCGCATCGGGCTGGTCAACCGGGTGGTGCCCCGGGAGGAGCTGGAAACCCTGGTCGACGAGCTCACCGGGCAGCTCGGCGCCAACGGCCCGCAGGCGGTGCGCGCCGCCAAGCAGGCGGTGCACGACGGCATGAATCAGCCGCTGGACAGTGCCCTGGCGCTGGAGACCAGCCTGTTCGCGCTGGGCTTCGCCGGCACCGAGCAGCACGAGGGCATGAGCGCCTTCGTCGAGAAGCGTCCCGCGCGTTTCGGCGACGCGGGCTAATCGGCCTCCTCGCTGTGCCGGCAGGCGACGGGCGGCTTCCTGCCGGCCTCAGCGGGCAGGGTCGACATGGCCGCCCAGCGAGGCGTTGCGGCGGAACCAGCCGGCGATGCTGGCGCGGGGGTGACGCGTCGGCAGCACCGCGTGGGGCACCCGGTCGGCGAGAAAGCAGACGAAGGTGCCGGACTCGGGCGGGATGCGAGCCAGCTCGCGGCTGGCGTCGTCGGCATAGATGACCATCTCGCCGCCGCCGTTGCCCGGCCAGCCGGGGTTGAGGTAGAGCACCGTCGAGATCACCCGGTTGGCACGCCCCTGGAAGCTGTCGACATGGGTGCGGTAGAAGGTGCCCGGCGGGTAGCGGGCGAAATGCGCCTCGAACTCGAACAGGCCGAGGTAGAGGGTGCGGTTGATCTGGCGCTGCAGGTCGTCCATCAGTGCCAGGTAGTCGCGCTGGGCCTGGCTGTCGCGGGTCAGCCAGCGAATCGCGTCGCCGCGGATGTCGCGGCGCAACTGATGCTGTTCGCCGCGGCCGATGCCGGCCGCCTTCAGGCCGTCGTGGGCAGCGAGATGGGCCAGCTCGGCGTGCAGGGCGCGGCACAGCCCGGCGTCGATCACATCGGGGCCGACGAAGTAGCCGTGGTCGACCAGGCCGTCGATCAGGCGGTTGAGCGTCGCGGCATCCAGGGGCATCGGCAGGGCATCCATGACGTGGGGCGGTGGTTGCGGGCGTGAGGGGGGCGGCGCGAAACGCAGCCGGGCTCAGTCATCGAGGTCGGGAACCGAGCGACGCCGTTCCGGGTGGTGGTGCAGGCGGCTGCCGGGCGGCGGCGCGTCGAGGCTGACCGGGCAGCCGAAGCCCTCGGCGAGCAGTTCCACCAGCATCATCGCCGACAGCCCCCAGATCACATGCCCCTCGGCGGCGTAGCTGGGCACATAGCAGGAGTGGCCGTTGACGGTGATGACATCGGTGTGACTGCGGCGGTCCTCGAGAAACAGCGGCAGGGGCACCTCGAAGATGGTGTCGAGCTCGTCGAGCTGCGGGCGCAGCGGCAGGTCCGGGGGGATGAGCCCGACGAAGGGCGTGACGCTCAGCCCGTGCAGCGACAGCACGTCGCTCAGCCGGCCGAGCAAGCGTACCCGCGCGGGGGGCAGGGCGATCTCCTCCTCGGCCTCGCGCAGGGCGGTGGTCAGCAGGTCGGGATCGCCGGGCTCGCGCTTGCCGCCCGGGAAGGCGACCTGGCCGGCATGCTGGTGCAGGTGGCCGGCACGGCGCGTGAACAGCAGGGTCGGCACCGATCGCGTGACCAGCGGGATCAGCACGGCCGCCTGGGGCAGGGCCGGATTGAGTCGACGGGGCGTGTGCGCTTGCAGGCGCTCGTGGAGTTTCTCTAACATGGACGTTCCGCGGATTTTGTTCCTTGTACCCAGCTACCTCCGGGCCGTCAATGCTCGCCTGCCGCAAGAGGACCTCATGAACTTCTGCAGCCACTGCGGCGAACCCGTGCGCTTCGCCATCCCCGAGGGCGATGATCGACCCCGTTACCTGTGCGATGCCTGCGGCAGCATCCACTACCAGAATCCGCGCATCGTCGCCGGGACGCTGCCGGTTCACGACGGCCGCATCCTGCTCTGCCGCCGCGCCATCGCCCCGCGGCGCGGCTACTGGACCCTGCCCGCCGGCTTCATGGAAAACGCCGAGACCACGCTCGAGGCCGCCGCCCGCGAGACGCGCGAGGAAGCCTGTGCCGAGGTGGCGATTCACGGCCTCTACACCCTGATCAATCTGCCGCACATCAATCAGGTCTTCATGATCTTCCTGGCCGACCTGGAAGGCGGCTTCGCGGCCGGGTCGGAGAGCCTCGAGGTGGCGCTGTTCGGCGAGGACGAGATCCCCTGGGACGAGCTGGCCTTCCCGACCATCGAACGCACCCTGCGCCACTATTTCAGCGACCGCCGGCACGGTGCGTATCCATTGCACATGAGCGATATCAGTCCGGAGGATAGAGAGCGTTACTTCGGCAGTGCCTGATAGGGAGTCTACAAAACGTCTGCACTCGGCAATACTGCGTTGAAATTGACCTCGAAATGCTCATTTACTGTTCGTAAACTCGCGTGCGAGCCCAGTCCGCTTTCTCGGACAATTTCGCCTTGTCTTGCCGTCGTTCGACTGTTTTGTAAACACCCTCTAAATAGCATGATCAGCGTTAATGCTTACTTCCGACTATAGATCTTCCAGCCGCCACACCTCGTAGGCCGGTTCCTCGTAGGGATGCGCCGTCTTCAGGGCGGCCACGGCGTCGCGGATGCGGCCGTCCTCGCACACCAGTTCCACCTTCAGCTCCTCGACGTGCTCGAGCTCGCCGACCCGGCCGATGTGCGGGTCGGCGCCGGCGAGCGGGCGGAACTGTCCGCTGCCGCGGGTCTGGAAGCAGCACGCCTCGTAGTCGCCGATGCGGCCCGCGCCGGTGGCGAACACCGCTTCCTTGACCGGTTCGGCGTCCTCGACGGGGACGAAGAAGGCAAGCTTGTACATGCAGGGCTCCTGACTGTCGGGTGACATCGTGACCGCCGGTCGTCGGCAAGTCATCGGTCATGATGGCATAATGCGCCGGATTGCCTCGACTGGAAGGGATGGCCTCGATGCTCAAGTGGCTCGCCGTGGTGCTGCTCGCGCTGCTCGGCCTGTTGCAGTACCGCCTGTGGCTGGGGGAGGGGGGCGTGCGCGAACTCACCCACATCCGCGCGCGTGCCGATACCCTGGACGACGAAAACGCGACCCTGCGCGAGCGCAACCAGCGTCTGGCGGCCGAGGTGATCGACCTCAAGAACGGCCTGGACGCCATCGAGGAGCGGGCGCGCAGCGATATCGGCATGATCCGCAAGGATGAACAGTTCTTCTGGGTACCCGAGGTGTCGGTGCCCGACGGCGAGCCGGCACCGAGCCGGCCCGGGACGGACACGGAGGCGGGACCATGAGCGAGCGGGTATGGCTGATCGTGCCGGCGGCCGGGCGCGGTCGCCGCATGGGGGCCGCCCGGCCCAAGCAGTACCTGACGCTGGCCGGCGCCAGCGTCATGGCGCGGACCCTGGAGCGCCTGCATCGTGCCTTCCCCGAGGCGCGGCTGTGCCTGTGCCTGGATGCCGAGGACGCCTGGTTCTCGCCGACGATGGTGCCCTTCGCCGACTGGCGGCGGGTCGAGGGCGGCGCCGAGCGCGCCGACAGCGTGGTCAATGCGCTGGACGCGCTGGCCGAGGAGGCCGCGAACGACGATCTGGTGCTGGTGCACGATGTGGCACGGCCCTGCGTGCATCCGGCGGATCTGGCGGGCCTGCGCGAGGCGCTGGCCGACGAGCCGGTCGGCGCGCTGCTGGCCGCACCGGTGGCCGACACCATGAAGCGCGCCGACGCCGCCGGGCGCATCGTCGCCACCGAGCCCCGCGATGGGCTGTGGCACGCCCTGACGCCCCAGGGCTTCCGCTACGGCCTGCTGTGCCGGGCTCTGCACCATGCCCGGGCCACCGGCGTGGCGGTCACCGACGAGGCCTCGGCGGTCGAGGCGCTGGGCCTGGCACCGCGCCTGGTCGCCGGGCGCCGCGACAACCTCAAGATCACCCATCCCGAAGACCTTGCCCTGGCGGCGCAGATTCTCGCCGCCCAGGAGGCCCCTGCCTGTTCCGGAGAGACTCCCGCATGATGCGAATCGGCCACGGTTTCGACGTTCACCGCTTCGGCGAGGGCGACCAGGTGATGATCGGCGGCGTGCGTATCGCCCATGATCACGGCGTCATCGCCCACTCCGACGGCGACGTGCTGCTGCACGCCCTGTGCGATGCCCTGCTGGGCGCGTGCGCGCTGGGCGACATCGGCCGGCACTTTCCCGATACCGACCCCCGCTGGGCCGGTGCCGACAGCCGGGCATTGCTGCGCGACGTGATGGCGCGGGTCGCCGAGGCGGGCTACGCCGTCGCCAATATCGACGCCACGGTGATCGCCCAGGCGCCGCGGCTCGCCGCCCACCTTCCCGCCATGCGCGAGACCATCGCCGGCGACCTGGGCGTGGCGCGCGACGCGGTCAACGTCAAGGCGACCACCACCGAGCGGCTGGGCTTCACCGGCCGCGGCGAGGGCATCGCCGCCGAGGCGGTGGTGCTGCTGACGACGACGGAGGCGGCCGGGTGAGTACAAGGCACACGATTCCCGTTCCGGCCTGGCCCCCCGATTGGCCGCGGGCCCATGGCGACCCGCCGGTCGCCGGCGAGTACCGCCTCGTGCCCGAGGACTTCGTGGTCGAGGAGTGGCTGGGCTTCGCTCCGGAAGGCGAGGGCGAGCATCTCTGGCTGTGGCTGGAAAAGCGCGACCTGGGCACGCCCGAGCTGGCGCGCCGGGTGGCTCGGGCCTGCGAGGTGACGCCGCGGGACGTCGGCTACGCGGGCATGAAGGATCGCTTCGCGGTGACCCGGCAGTGGCTGTCGGTGCATCTGCCGGGGCGCGAGGCCCCGACGGACCTGGCCGAGCGGCTGGCCGCGGCGCAGGTGACGCTGCTCGAGCAGGCCCGCCATCCGCGCAAGCTCAAGCGCGGCGTGCATCGCGGCAACCGCTTTCGCCTGCGCCTCGGTGGGTCGGCGGTCGTTCATCCCGCCTTCGCGTCGCGCTGGGAACGCATCCGCGAGGCGGGGGTGCCCAACTACTTCGGCCCCCAGCGTTTCGGCCCCGAAGGCCGTAACCTGCAGCGCGCCTGTGGCATACTCGCCCGGGGGTGGCGCAAGCGCGACGACCGCCAGGGCATGATGCTCTCGGCGGCGCGCAGCTACCTGTTCAACGAGCTGCTGGCCGAGCGGGTGCGCCGCGGCGACTGGGACCGGGCGCTGCCGGGCGAGGTGCTGATGCTCGACGGCACCCAGAGCCTGTTCGTGGCCGACACGCCGGACGCCGAGCTGGCCTCGCGCGTCGCGACGGGGGACGTGCATCCGGCCGGGCCGCTGTGGGGCGTGGGGGAAAGCACGGCGCGCGAGACGGCCGCCGCGCTCGAGCAGTGCCTCGGCGAGGCCCATGCGGGCCTGTGCGCGGCGCTGGCGGCGAGCGGCGTGCGCACCGCGCGTCGCGCCCTGCGGGTGCGTCCGGCGGCGGCCGAGCTGCATCACCACGGCGAGACGGCGATGCTTGCCTTCACCCTGCCGCGCGGGGCCTTCGCCACCGCCGTGCTGCGCGAGCTGCTGTGTCATCCCACCCTGTAGCCTGCGGCCCGAGGAGACCGATCGATGCGAAAACTGCTGCTTTCCAACGACGATGGCGTTCACGCCCCGGGGCTCAAGGCGCTCCACGAGGCGCTGGTGAACCACGCCCGGGTACGCGTGGTGGCGCCGGACCGCGACAAGAGCGGAGCCAGCAACTCGCTGACCCTGACCCGGCCGCTGGCGCTGACCGCGCTGGACAACGGCTTCTACAGCGTCGACGGCACGCCGGCGGACTGCGTCTACCTGGGGGTCAACGGCGTCTGGGACGAGCGGCCCGACCTGGTGATCTCGGGGATCAACCACGGCAGCAACCTGGGCGACGACGTGCTCTATTCGGGCACCGTGGCCGCCGCCATGGAAGGCCGCAACCTGGGCATGCCGGCGATCGCCGTGTCGCTGGCGGGCTCGCGTCACTTCGACACCGCCGGGCGGGTCGCGGCGAGTCTGGTGGGCGCGGCGGACTCGCTGTCGCTGCCGCCGCGCAGCCTGCTCAACGTCAACGTTCCCGACTGCCCGTGGGAGGCCGTGCGCGGCTTTCGCGTCACCCGGCTGGGCTATCGCGGCCCGGCGCAGCGCCCGCTGGCGGTCACCGACCCGCGCGGACGCACTCGCTACTGGATCGCGGCGGTGGGCGAGAATGCCGACGACGGGCCGGATACCGACTTCGCCGCGGTGGAGGCGGGCTATGTCTCGATCACGCCGCTGCAGACCGACCTGACCCGCCACGGGGCGCTGCATGACGTACAGGGCTGGCTCGATGCGCTGTCACGACTCGCGTGAGCTCAGCGGCATCGGCATGACCTCGCAGCGCACCCGCGATCGCATGGTGGGGCGCCTGGCCGAGGCCGGCATCAAGGACGCCCGGGTGCTCGCGGCGCTGGCCGGCGAGCCGCGCCACCTGTTCATCGACGAGGCGCTGGCGCATCGCGCCTACGAGGATACGTCGCTGCCCATCGGTTTCGGTCAGACGCTATCTCAGCCCTGGATGGTGGCGCGCATGAGCGAGCTGGTGCTGGCCGGCGGCGCGCGGCGCGTGCTGGAGGTGGGCACCGGTTCCGGCTACCAGACCCTGATCCTGTCGCGGCTGGTCGAGACGGTGTGGTCGCTGGAGCGCATCCGCAGCCTGCAGACCCGGGCGCGGATGCGCCTGGCCAGGCTCGGTGCGCACAACGTGCGCCTGCGGCTGACCGACGGCGCCCACGGCTGGCCCGAAGCCGCCCCCTTCGACACCATCCTGCTGACCGCCTGCGCGAGTGAACTTCCCGGCGCATTGTTGTCGCAGTTGAGCGATGGCGGGACCCTGGTCGCGCCGCTGGCGGATGCCGACGGCGTCCAGTGGTTGACCCGCATCGTGCGGCGCGGTGACGGCTATGCGCAGCAGCGCCTCGAACAGGTTCGCTTCGTGCCGCTGCTGGAGGGCATCATCCAGTGATGCCGGTGCGGGTATCCCGGTGTGACGGAGCGTTCACGGGGCGGCCACTTTTTGACATTGATCCAGAGGAGTCGGGCGTTGAAACGAGCGCTTAAGCTGTTCTTCAAGGGCGCGGGCATGGGGGCGGCGGACGCCGTGCCGGGCGTCTCCGGCGGGACCATCGCCTTCATTACCGGGATCTACGAGGAGCTGATCCACTCCATCCGCCGGTTCGGCCCCACCGCCTGGACGGCCTGGCGCCGCGGCGGTGCGCGCGGGCTGGTGGCGCACCTCAACCTGGCCTTCCTGCTGCCGCTGCTCGCCGGGATCGCCGCCAGCCTGATCAGCGTCGCGCACCTGGTCACCTACCTGCTGGCGGCGCACCCGCTGCTGCTCAACGCCTTCTTCTTCGGCCTGGTCGCCGCCTCGGCCGTGGTGGTGATGCGCCATGTGGATGGCTGGCGGCTGTGGCACGTGCTGCCGCTGGCGGTGGGCATGCTGCTGGCGCAATGGCTGCCCAGCCTGATGCCGGCGCTGTCCGGCCTGGGCAGCCTGCGACTGATGGTCGGCGGGGCGATCGCCATCAGCGCCATGCTGCTGCCCGGCGTCTCGGGCAGTTTCCTGTTGCTGACCATGGGGCTTTACGGCACGGTGATGACCGGCATCAAGGGAATGGATGCCGGCCTGATCCTCCAGTTCGGCGCCGGCTGCCTGGTCGGCCTGCTGACCATGTCGCGGCTGCTGTCCTGGCTGTTCCGCCACTACCACACGGCGACGCTGCAGCTGCTGGTGGGCTTCATCCTCGGCTCGCTGCCGCTGCTGTGGCCCTGGCGCGAGATGGTCAGCTACCAGCTGGGGCCGGACCAGCAGGTGATCCCGCTGGATTACCGCTACCTGCTGCCCGGCGACTACAGCGCCCTGACCGGCGAGCCGGCGCAGCTGGCCGCGGCCCTGGCACTGATGGCCGTCGGCCTGGTGCTGGTGCTGGCGGTGGGGGAACGTTCCACGTCATCTTTCAAGGAGTCATGAGCCCATGCGCAAGGCCGTTGTGATCTCGATGCTGTCGCTGACGGTGGCAGGTTGTGCGGCCCCCGAGGCCCCGCCCCAGGTCAGCGATCTGTCGACCAGCCGGGAACAGGCACCCCGGCAGACCGTCACCGTGGAGGCGGGCGACACCCTCTACGGCATCGCCTGGCGCAATAACATGGATTTCCGCGAGCTGGCGCGCCTCAACGGCATCACGCCGCCTTATCGCATCCAGCCCGGCCAGACCCTGCGGTTGAGCGAGTCCGCCGACGCCGGTGCGCCGAGCGGTGGTAGTGCCGCGCCGGCGGTGGCCCGTACCGGCGATGGGGCGGGCAGCGCGGGCGGCGCGGCATCGCCGCAGAATCCCGACTGGCTGCTGGCCGGCACCGGGGGCGAGGCTTCCGGTACGGCGGCGGCCGGTTCGCAGGATGACGGCTCGCCGGCGCGCGGGGCGCTGGCCACGGCCGCCGGCGTCGGTACCCGTTCCGGCACGATGCAAGCCCCGGGCCCGGTCTATGAAAACGCGGGCTCAAGCAAGAGCGAACCGTCCGGGACGGCCGACAAGGCATCAACGACCGCCTCGGCGTCCCGCGACACGGCGAGCGCGGACACGCCGAAGGTCGCCACCGCATCCGCGTCGTCGTCCACGCGCAAGAAAACCGACACCGCCGTGTCATCGGGCGGCGGCGATACTGGCCAGGACGCCAAGGTGGCATCCGCCAATACGACGCAGGCTGACAGTGGCAAGCAGGCCGATGCCGGCACGGCGGTCGCGGGCGGTGCCGAGGCGCCGAAACCGGCGCAGCGCAGCTATCAGCCGGTGGCGAACATCCCCTGGCAGTGGCCGACCGAGGGCAAGATCGTTGGACGTTTTTCTGACAACTCTAACATCACCGCCGGCATTGATATCGCCGGGCAAAAGGGGCAACCTGTCAAGGCTGCCGGCCCGGGTATCGTCGTCTATGCAGGCAGTGGCGTACGCGGCTACGGCAACCTCATCCTCCTCAAGCACAACGACCATTTCCTGAGTGCCTACGCGCACAACGACAGCCTGAGGGTGAAGGAAAACGATGTCGTCAAGGCGGGTGAGGTGATCGCCACGATGGGCAACTCCGATGCCGATGGCGTCAAGCTGCATTTCGAGGTCCGCAAGGATGGCCAGCCTCGGGATCCCCTCGACTACCTGCCGGCGCGCTGAGGCGCCGCGGCGAGGGGAGTGGAAAGAAGCCGCCTTGGCGGCTTCCTGTTACAGGGACGGACGACCGCACATCCGGTCGCCCCAGAGACAGGTCGACAATAACAACACCGAGCCGAATCACGGCTGCACAGCCGAGCAGCAGACTAACGGGGTAGCGACATGAGCATGCTTGAACGGGACCTTCAGGATGTCGATCTCAACGATACGGATGACGAGGTGCAGGTCATTGACGATGACGCGGATGCCAAGGAAGAGGCAGCGTTCGAGAAGGCGCTGAGCCGCGAGGACAACCACTACCACCAGAGTCTGGATGCCACCCAGATCTATCTCAACGAGATCGGTTTTTCGCCGCTGCTGACCCCGGAGGAGGAGGTGCATTTCGGCCGCCTGGCACAGAAGGGGGACCCGGCCGGCCGGCAGCGCATGATCGAATCCAACCTGCGCCTGGTGGTCAAGATCGCCCGCCGCTACCTCAATCGCGGACTGTCGCTGCTCGACCTCATCGAGGAGGGCAACCTGGGCCTGATCCGCGCCGTCGAGAAGTTCGATCCGGAACGCGGCTTCCGCTTCTCCACCTATGCCACCTGGTGGATCCGCCAGACCATCGAGCGGGCGCTGATGAACCAGACCCGCACGATTCGCCTGCCGATCCACGTGGTCAAGGAGCTCAACATCTACCTGCGCGCCGCCCGTGAGCTGACCCAGAAGCTCGATCACGAGGCCACCGCCGAGGAGATCGCCGAGTTTCTCGACAAGCCGGTGGCCACGGTCAAGAAGATGCTGGGTCTCAACGAGCGCATCTCGTCGGTGGATTACCCGCTGGGCACCGAAAGCGACAAGCCGCTGATCGAGACCCTGGCCGACGAGAACGAGAGCGGCCCGGAGTCCTCGCTGGTGGATGTCGACGTCAAGGAGCACGTCGAGGACTGGCTGGCCGAGCTGACCGACAAGCAGATGGAGGTCGTGGTGCGCCGCTTCGGCCTGCGTGGCCACGAGGCGGCCACCCTCGAGGAAGTCGGCGAGGAGATCGGCCTGACCCGCGAGCGGGTCCGTCAGATCCAGGTCGAGGCGCTGAAGAAGCTGCGCCGCGTGCTCGAGAAGCAGGGGCTCTCCCTGGACGCCATCTTCGAGTGACCCCGGCGGCGACAAGGCAACGATGACGACGAACGCGGGCCCCGGCCCGCGTTCGTCGTTGCAGCGGGCGTTTCACGCATTTGATTCGCAATCTAACATGCGGCATTGTATGTATAATGCCGTTTCGGCTTGCTTCTAGTGAAAGGAAATAATACTGATGCCGTCCCGACAAGCTCTCTTCACGCGTCGCTCGCGCGTGCCCGGCGCTCGCTGGCGCCTGCTGCCGCTGCTGGTGGCGGCGGCACTCGCCTCGCCCGCCCAGGCCGCCGATCTCTGGTCGATCGCCCGCGACGCCCTCGACAACAACGCCACGCTGGCCTCGTCCCGCTCCACCTACCAGAGCACCGAAGCCAGCCGCGACGTGCAGCGCGGCGACCTGCTGCCGCAGATCGACGCCCAGGCCCGCGTCGCCAACAACCGCACCTTCGATCGGCAGACCAGCAGCCAGCCCCAGCCCACTGCCACACCCAGCGACGACAACTACAACTCGGCCAGCGTCAGCGTTCAGGCGACCCAGGCGCTGTTCGACGCCACCAACTGGTATGAGCTCAAGCGCAGCGAGAAGCAGGTCGACCAGCAGTCGCTGACCCTGGAGCAGACGCGCCAGCAGGTGCTCTTCGACGTGTCCGATGCCTATTTCGCGATCCTCCAGGCGCGCGACATCCTTGCCGCCCGCGTGGCCCAGGAGAAGGCCATTCGTCGCCAGCTCGAGCAGGCCAAGGAGCAGTTCCAGGTGGGGCTGATCGCGATCACTGACGTGCACGAGGCCCAGGCTTCCTACGATCTGGCCCGGGCACAGCGCATCGCCGCCGCCAACGACCTGCAGGTCAGCTTCGAGGCCCTCGAACGCCTGACCGGCAAGCGTTACGACTCGATCGAGGGGCTGGCCGGCGATATTCCCATCGAGACGCCCAGGCCCGCGACCCGCGATGCCTGGGTGTCGATGGCCATGGAAAACAATCCCACGCTGCTGGCGACCCGCAAGGGGATCGACATCGCCCGCGACAACGTCGATATCGCGCGTGCCGGCCATCTGCCCACGCTCGACGCCTACGCCGATTACAACTACTCGAACAACGACATCGACTATCTCTCGGGGCACAACTCCGGGGCCGAGATCGGCCTGCAGGCCAGCGTGCCGATCTTCCACGGCGGCAGCACCAGCGCCCAGGTGAAGAGCAACACCTACAAGCTCGAGGCCTCGCAGTACGACTTCGAGGCGCAGCGCCGCCAGACCACCCAGCAGGTGCGCTCGTTCTACACCCAGGTGGTCAACGACGTGCAGACGGTGGAAGCGCGCCGCCAGGCGGTGGTCTCCAACCGCAGCGCGCTCGAGGCGACCCGGTCCGGCTACCAGGTGGGCACGCGCAACATCGTCGACGTGCTGCAGGCCGAGCAGAACCTCTACGACGCCCTGGCCAGCTACGCCCAGTCGCGCTATGCCTACGTCACCGACATGCTAAGGCTGCGCCGCGAGTCGGGCACCCTGGATACCGAGGCGCTGCGCACCGTGAACGACTGGCTGAGCGAGACCGAGAACGTGCGTCTCGACCTGCCCGCCGACGCGGGCGACGGGGACGCCGCCGTCATGGATATCGGCGCGCCGCCGACCCCGCCGGCCGAGTGATCCCGTACGCCGGCAGGCCCTGGGCAGATGAATCATCTGTCCGGGGCCTCTTCTTTGGGTGTTATCAGGGGTGAAATCCCCGGGCGGCTGCTAAATAATGAGGTCTTTTGCCCTGTCAGGAGTCCCGCCATGGCCCGGCCGCTGCACGCCGACATCGATCTCGCCGCCCTGCGTCACAACTACCGCCTGGCTCAGGAGCTCGCGCCCGGCAGCCGGGCGCTGGCGGTGCTCAAGGCCGACGCCTACGGCCATGGCGCCGTCGCCTGCGCACGGGCGCTCGAGGGGCTGGCTCCGGCCTTCGCCGTGGCCTGCCTCGAGGAGGCACAGACGCTGCGGGCCGCCGGCATCCGGCAGCCGATCGTGCTGCTCGAGGGCATCTTCTCCGCCGACGAGCTCGAGCGGGTCGAGGCGCTGGACCTGTGGGTCGCCGTGCACAGCGACTGGCAGCTCGACGCGCTGCTGGCCCATCGCCCGCGCCGGCCGATTCCCGCCTGGCTCAAGGTGGACACCGGCATGCACCGCCTGGGCTTCCCGCCGGCACAGGCCGCGGCGGCCTGGCAACGCCTGCGCTCGGCGCCCGAGCGGGTCACCGACCTGCACCTGATGACCCACTTCGCCACCGCCGATGCCCTGGATCCCGGCTACTTCCAGCAGCAGATGGCCCAGGTCGAGGCGCTGGCCGGTCAGCTCGGCGCGCCACTGTGCCTGGCCAATTCCCCGGCGACCCTGGCCTGGCCGCGGGCCCACGGCGCCTGGAACCGCCCCGGCGTGATGCTCTATGGCAGCAACCCGCTGGAAGGCGACAACGACGCCGCCCGCGACCTGCACCCGGTGATGACGCTGCGCTCAGAGATCATCGCCGTGCGCGAGATCGACGCCGGCGAGCCGGTAGGGTACGGCGGCCGCTGGCGGGCGCCGCGGCGTTCACGGATCGGCGTGATCGCCGTCGGCTATGGTGACGGCTACGACCGCCATGCCGTGGATGGCACGCCGGTGCTGGTCGACGGCCAGCGCTGCGCCCTGGCGGGCAAGGTCTCGATGGACATGGCCACGGTGGATCTCACCGACCTGCCGGACGCCGGTATCGGCAGCCGGGTGGTGCTGTGGGGGCGTGACGACAGCGGCGCCGTGCTCTCGGTGGACGAAGTGGCCCGCTACTGCGACACCATCAGCTACACGCTGATGACCGGCATCCTGCCGCGGGTGCCGCGGTATTACCAGTCCTCCTGACATGGAGCGAGTGTCGTGTCGCGACTGACGTCGCTCCCGCAACGGCTTGTCCATGCTGCCCGGTCTGTTCGGTGGTCTTGTGGGAGGGGATTCATCCCCGACAGCGGTGGCCCCGTGGCGGGTTCCTCGCGACTGAAGTCGCTCCCACAAGTACTTGGTTCATCGCGACTGACGTCGCTTCCACAGGAACGTGGCTCAGCACGAACCGGCTCGCCTCCCGGCCGGCGCGCTGACGAATCCGGTGCCGCTGGGTAAACTAGGCACTTTTCTCAGCAGGAAGTTATCGTTTCCATGGCCGATTCGTCCTCCTCGCCGTCCTTCGCCCATCCCCGCTACTGGCCCACCTGGCTGTCCATCGGCCTGATGCGCCTGGGCGCCTGGCTGCCGTGGCGGCTCAAGCTGGCCGCGGGGCGGCTGATCGGCTGGCTGGCCTGGCGGTTCGCCGGGCGGCGCCGCCACATCACCGAGACCAACCTGCGGCTGTGCTTTCCCGAGCTGAGCGATGACGCGCGCGCGCGGCTGGTCAAGCGCACCTTCCTCGCCAACGGCATCGGCATCCTCGAGACCGCCACCGGCTGGTGTCGCGACCCCGAGCACCTGCGCCACCGCGTGACCTTCCGCGGCGAGGAGCACATGCACCAGGCGCTGGCCCGCGGCAAGGGCGCGCTGATCATCGGCATCCACTTCTCGACGCTGGACCTCGGCGGGGCGCTGCACTCGCTGTATTTTCCCGCCGACGTGGTCTATCGGCCCCACGACAATCCGCTGTTCGAGCGCTTCATGACCCGGGCGCGTTCGCACATCTTCGGCCGGGCCATCGATCGCCACGACCTGCGCGGCGTGGTGCGGCGCATCAAGGCCGGTCATGCGGTGTGGTACTCGCCGGATCAGGACTTCGGGCGCGAGGCCAGCGTCTTCGCCCCGTTCTTCGGCATCGAGGCGGCGACCATCAAGCTCACCGCCAAGATCGCGCGGATGACCGGCGCCCCGGTGATGCCGCTGATCTTCCACCGCAACCCGGACGACCGCACCTACACCCTGGAGTACCTGCCGGCGCTGGACGGCTTCCCCAGCGGCGACGAGGTCGCCGATGCCGCGCGCATCAACGCGGTGATCGAGGCGGCGATCCGTCGCCACCCCGAGCAGTACCTGTGGCTGCACCGGCGCTTCAAGACGCGCCCGCGCGGCGAGCCGGGCTTCTACTGACGGCGAGCGGCGCCGTCCGTCCTTGACGCTTGGGCATTTCCCGACGATTCTCAAGTCGCGTGATCGATGGCCGAGGGCGGGCCATCGGCCCGGACCGGCCGAATCGATCACAGGGAAACCCTGCCGATACAAGGACGACACGCATGCTCAACTACGCCATCATCTTTCTCGTCATTGCCATCATCGCCGCCGTGCTGGGCTTCGGCGGCGTCGCGGGCGTCGCCGCGACCATCGCCAAGATCCTGTTCGTGGTGTTCCTGATCCTGTTCATCGTGTCGCTCATCCGCAGCCGGCGATAGGGCGGGGCGGGCTCTTCACGCAAGCTCTCCACGAAAGAAGGCCCGCGGGGTTGTCCCCGCGGGCCGTCTGTGTCAAGCGATCGATGCCGCGATGCCGTCAGGCGTCGATGCGCTTGTACTTCATGCGGTGCGGCGTGTCGTTGCCCACGCGCTTGCGATGGTCGGCCTCGTAGTCGCTGTAGTTGCCCTCGAAGAACACCACCTCGGAGTCGCCCTCGTAGGCGAGGATGTGGGTGGCGATGCGGTCGAGGAACCAGCGGTCGTGGGAGATCACCAGCGCGCAGCCGGGGAAGGCCAGCAGGGCTTCTTCCAGGGCGCGCAGCGTCTCGATGTCCAGATCGTTGGAGGGTTCGTCGAGCAGCAGCACGTTGGCGCCCTGCTTGAGGGTCTGGGCCAGCTGCAGGCGCCCCCGCTCGCCGCCGGACAGCTCCGACAGGCGCTTCTGCTGGTCGTTGCCCTTGAAGTTGAAGCGGCCCACGTAGGCCCGCGACGACACTTCGTAGCCGTTGATGTTGAGGATGTCCTGGCCGTCGGACACCGCTTCCCAGACGGTCTGCTTGTTGTCGAGGGCGTCGCGCATCTGCTCGACGTAGGCGACCTGCACGGTGTCGCCGACCACCACCTCGCCGGCGTCCGGCGTCTCGGTGCCGTTGATCAGGCGGAACAGTGACGACTTGCCGGCGCCGTTACCGCCGATGATGCCGACGATCGCGCCCTTGGGCACCTGGAACGACAGGTCCTCGAACAGCAGCTTGTCGCCGTAGCGCTTGGTGACACCGTGCAGCTCGATGACCTTGTCGCCGAGACGCGGGCCGGGCGGAATGTAGATCTCGTTGGTCTCGTTGCGCTTCTGGAAGTCGCCGGACTGCATCTCCTCGAAGCGGTTGAGGCGCGCCTTGCTCTTGGCCTGGCGGCCCTTGGCGTTGCTGCGTACCCATTCGAGTTCCTGCTTGATCGCCTTCTGGCGCGAGGCTTCCTGCTTGGCTTCCTGCTCGAGGCGCTTCTCCTTGGCTTCCAGCCAGTTGGAGTAGTTGCCCTCGAAGGGGATGCCGTGGCCGCGGTCGAGTTCGAGAATCCAGCCGGCGACATTGTCGAGGAAGTAGCGGTCGTGGGTGATCGCCACCACCGTGCCCGAGTAGTCGTGCAGGAAGCGCTCGAGCCAGGCCACCGATTCGGCGTCCAGGTGGTTGGTGGGCTCGTCGAGCAGCAGCATGTCCGGATTGGAGAGCAGCAGGCGGCACAGTGCCACGCGGCGGCGTTCACCCCCGGACAGCACGCCGACGTTGGCCTCCCAGGGCGGCAGACGCAGGGCCTCGGCGGCGACCTCGAGCTTGCGCTCCAGGTTGTGGGCGTCGGCGGCCTCGATCAGGTTCTCCAGACGCGCCTGCTCGGCGGCGAGCGCATCGAAGTCGGCGTCCGGCTCGGCGTAGGCGGCGTAGACGGCATCCAGCTGCGTCTGGGCGTCCTTGATCTCGCTGACGGCTTCCTCGACGGTCTCGCGCACCGTCTTGCTGTCATCGAGCTCGGGCTCCTGGGGCAGGTAGCCGATGTTCAGGCCGGGCATGGGCCGTGCTTCGCCGGTGTACTCGGTATCGACCCCGGCCATGATCCGCAGCAGCGTCGACTTGCCCGCGCCGTTGAGGCCGAGCACGCCGATCTTCGCGCCGGGGAAGAAGGACAGCGAGATATCCTTGAGGATCTCGCGCTTGGGGGGCACGATCTTGCCCACCCGGTTCATGGTGAAGACGTATTGCGCCATGGATATCCGGTCGGTTGGAGATGAAGGTAAAGCCCACCGATGATAGTGGCGGCAACCTCGAAAGGCCAGTGGACCGGGTTATCGACCGCGGCGGCCGCGGCCGATCCGTGGCTCACTCTTCCTCTTCTTCCTCGCCGTCCAGCTCGTTGAGCCAGTCATCCTCGATGGCGCGTTTCAGGCGGCGCTCTTCCAGCAGGGCCTCGACCCGGCGACGGGCGCGCAGCGTATCGTGGCGGCTGGTGCGTGAACGGGAGAAATGCGCGTCGTTGACGGCGTCGAAGAAGTCGGCTTCTTCGATGAAGGACTCACGGCTCATGATGACCTCCCATGACCCTGGCTGGCGGGCGAACGTGCCCGGACTGTTCTGCTCGCTATATAGCGTCACTCGGCGCCGTGCACAAGAGGGGAGGTCGATGTTTTTTCCGGGGCCGCCGAGGCCCCGGCAGGCGCTCAGCCGGCGTTGCGTTCGGCCTTGAGGGTCTCGAGCTCCTCCAGGGCCTCGATCAGCGGCGTGACGTCCTTCTGCACGCCGATGAAATAGGTCAGCTGGTCCTGCTCGTCGAAGACCGGGGTGATCGACAGCTCGTTGTAGAACAGGCTGCCGTCCTTGCGGTAGTTGCGCAGCACCTCGCGGCACGGCTGCTTCTCGGCGAGGGCCTGGCGGATGCGCGCGAGCGCCGGCTGATCGCGGTCGTCATTCTGCAGGAAGCGGCAGTCGCGGTAGAGGATCTCGTCGGTGCTGTAGCCCGTCAGCCGCTCGAAGCCCTGGTTGACGTAGATGAGGATGTGCTCGTCGCCCTCCTGCTCGGCGACCACGATGCCGTCTTCGGAGGCATCGACAATGCGTTCCAGGAGCTTGGCGTCGATCATCGGCGGTCGTTTCATGGTGCGGCTGTCCTTGACGATGGCCGTGGCGGGAGATCCCGACGGCGTTTTTGCCGTCATCTTGACCAGTGGATGACGGGAATGCAACGCGGCGACGTGTCACGACTCGACCTCGGGCAGGCCGTGGGCGCAGAACGCCGCCGCCAGCGCGCAGCCCGCCAGCACCAGCAGCAGTGCCGCGCTGCCGATCCATTGCGCCAGTGCCCCGATCAGGCCGCCGACCAGCAGCATCAGCACCCCGGTGAGGGTGTTCGACAGGGCCACGTAGAGCGCGCGGTCCTCGGCCCCGGCCAGATCCACGACATAGGTCTTGCGGCCCAGGCGCACCCCGGCGTGGGCGATCACCAGCGCGCCGTAGAGCAGGGCGTAGGGCCAGATCGTTGCGCTCCAGGCGCCCGGCGCCCAGGCCACGGCCGCGGCGGCCAGACAGCAGACGGCGGCGGCGAGGCCGGCATCGCGCATCACCCGGCGGCTGGAGGCATCGGCGCGCTTGCCCCAGACGGGGCTGGCGATCATTCCGGCGATGCCCGAGACCAGGATCAGCACGCCCAGCCCGCCCAGCTGCGCTCCGCCCTGATGCTGGCCCAGCAGCGCGATGTAGGGCAGCGCCAGGGCGCTCGACAGCAGCAGGGCGCGGGCTAGGTTGAAGCGCTGGAAGGCCCGGTCGCGACGCAGCCGGGCGATGCCCTCGCCGAGGCTCTGCCAGGCGCTCTCGCCGCCCTCGACGGCGCCGGGTTCCTCGCGGATCGCGGCCGCACAGGCGGCATTGACCAGCCAGCCCAGCGCGGCGACGGCCAGCAGCACCGCCAGCGCCAGCTGGCCGGGGCGGTCGTTGAACAGCATCAGCACCGCCCCGGCGGCCAGCGTCACGGCGCCGGCGACACTGCCGCTCCAGCCCATCAGGTTGCCGCGGCGCTGCTTGGCGATGGTCTTGCCCAGCACGTCCTTGGTGGCGATCGACGACAGCCCGCGGGCCAGCGACAGCGCCACCAGCACCGCCAGCACCAGCGCGCCGCCGAGGCCGCCGTGGCCGAGCAGCGCCAGCGCGGCCAGCAGGGCGGCGCTGAACGCCTGGATCAGCCCGCCGATCACCCAGATCCACTTGCGCTGCGGCAGGCGGCGGGCGACGCCGGCGATCAGCACCTGCGGCAGCAGCGCCCCGGCCTCGCGGATCGGCACCAGCAGCCCCACCATCCACACCGGCGCGCCGATGGCCCCCAGCAGCCACGGCAGCACCAGTCGGGCGCTCGACAGCTCGTCGGCCAGCTTGTTGCCCAGCGAGGCCAGCAGATGACGAAAGAAGTTGCCCGGCTGCTCGTTGCAGGCGGCCTCGGAGATATCCCGGCACATCCGGGCGTCCTCGTCGCCGGTCAGCCACTCGTAGAGCCGGGACTGGCTGGCGTTGGCATCACCCATGTCGCGTTCCCTCGTCTGCTGAATGTCGCTGCCCGGGGCGTCGCCGGGCGCTGCTGCTTGTTATCATCGAGCCATGCTCAACCCCGGGAGGTCCTCATGGCCCATATTCGCATCCATTATTGCACGCAATGCAACTGGCTTCTGCGCGCCGCCTGGTACGCCCAGGAGCTGCTCTCCACGTTCGGCGAGGACCTTGCGGAGGTGGCGCTGGCGCCCAGTCACGGCGGTCACTTCGAGGTGCTCTACGACGATGAACCGCTCTGGGAGCGCAAGCGCGACGGCGGGTTCCCCGACGTCAAGGAACTCAAGCGCCGGGTCCGCGACCGGCTCGATCCCGAGCGCGACCTCGGGCATGTCGATCGCTAGGCTCGCCTGGCCATCCTGTGGGAGGGGATTCATCCCCGACAGCGGTGCCCGGTGGCCGATTGATCGCGACTGAAGTCGCTCCCACAAGCACTGGCTTTTCGGTGAGGCATTCGTGCTTTGTGGGAGGGGATTCATCCCCATGGCGGTGCCCGGTGGCCGATTGATCGCGACTGAAGTCGCTCCCACAAGCACTGGCTTTTCGATGAGGCATTCGTGCTTTGTGGGAGGGGATTCATCCCCGATGGCGGTGCCCGGTGGTCGATTGATCGCGACTGAAGTCGCTCCCGCAAGCACTGGCTTTTCGGTGAGGCATTCGTGCTTTGTGGGAGGGGATTCATCCCCGACAGCGGTGCCCGGTGGCCGATTCGTCGCGACTGAAGTCGCTCCCGCGGCCGTTCAGCTAGCTTCCAGTCAGGCCCCGGACGGCTACCACCAGCGCTTGCGCTTGAGCAGCACCATCACCGCCACGCCCAGCCCCAGGGTGATCAGCAGGAAGATGGCGAAGCCGTGAGGGCTGTCGGCGCCGGGGATGCCGCCGACGTTCACCCCCAGCAGGCCGGTGAGAAAGCTCAGCGGCAGGAACACCGTGGTGATGATCGCCAGCATGTACATGCGCTGGTTGAGGCGCTCGTTGTGCTCGCTCCACAGCTGCTCCTGCAGGATCAGCGCACGCTCCTGCATGGCGTTGAAATCCTCCACGTAGCGTGACAGCTGGTTGGCGCTCTCGCGGATCGAGATCCGGCTGTCCTCGTCGAGCCAGGTCGGCCCCTGAGCCAGTTGGGCCAGGCAGTCGCGCTGCGGCCCCATGAAGCGGCGCAGCGTGATCAGCGGGCGGCGCAGGCGCGTCAGGTCGTCGGCGTCGATGTCGGTGTCGCCGAGCTGGGCGTCCTCCAGCTCGGCCATGCGGTCCTCCAGCTGATGCGTGACGTCGCCGACCTGGTCGACCAGGGTCTCGACCAGCCAGGCCAGCAGATCGGGGATCGACAGCGCCCCCTCGCCGGCATCGATGCGCTGGCGCACCACGCTGACCGCGCGCAGCGGCAGGCGTCGCAGGGTGATCAGCCTCCGGGGCGTGACCCACACGCGCAGCGAGATCATCTCCTCCGGCCGCGCCCCGGCTTCCAGGCCCAGCCCGCGCAGGGTGGTGACCACGCCATCGCCGAAGCGGGCGACCCGCGGCCGGGTGTCGGGCTCGAGCAGCGCCTCGATCACCGCCTCGTCGAGCTCGGCCACCGTCTGCAGATAGTCGGTGACATCCGCCTGACGGAAGTCCAGGTGCAGCCACAGCGGCGCCTCGTCCTCATGCCAGGCCCGCCGCAGGGTCGCGTCGTCGAGCGCCGTGCCGCCGCCCCGAGCGTCGAGGCGATAGGCGCTGACGAAGGCGCTGCCGTTGGCGGGCGGATCGAGGGAAGCGGAAGCGGTCACCATGGCGTCTCCTGCGGGTCGGGGGGGTGAAGGGGGAACGCGGTCGCCAGCCGGGCATGGGCCGGTTAGGCTGTCCGGCATCATCCTAATGTACCCGCAGGATCAGACAAGCAGGGAGCGACCATGACCCGGGATCAGCGCGCGATACTCTACGGCACGGGGGCGGTGGGGCTGTGGTCGACCGTGGCCACCGCCTTCAAGCTGGCCCTGACGACGATGACCCCGGTCGAGCTGATGTGGATCGCCGCGCTGGTCTCGTGGCTGCTGATCGGCGCGCTGGTGGCGCATCGCGGCCAGCTGACGAGCGCGCTGCGTGGCGGCTGGCGCACCGCGCTGTGGGCCGGGCTGATGAACCCGGTGGCCTACTACCTGACGCTGTTCGCCGCCTACGACCGCCTGCCCGGTCAGGAGGCCATGGCGCTCAACTACACCTGGGCGCTGGCCATGGCGTTTCTCGCCGTGCCGATCCTCGGCCAGCGGCTGACCCCGCGCGACGTGCTGGCCGGGCTGGTCGCCTACGCCGGGGTATGGACCATCGCCACTCGGGGCCGGGTGTTCGACGTCGCCTTCGCCGACCCGCTCGGCGTGCTGCTGGCGCTGGCCTCGACCCTGCTGTGGGCGCTCTACTGGCTGCTCAACGCCCGCGATCACCGCGAGCCGCTCATCGCCCAGTGGCAGAACTTCAGCGTCGGCCTGCCGGTGCTGACGCTGATCGTCGCCGCCGGCCCGGGCTTCGCCTGGCACGGCTGGGCGAGCCTCGGCGCCGGGGTCTACGTGGGGCTGTTCGAGATGGGCTTCGCCTTCGTGCTCTGGCAGATGGCGGTGCATCAGGTCTCGCGCACCGCCCGGGTCGCCAATCTGATCTTCCTCTCGCCGCCGGTCTCGCTGCTGCTGCTGCACTGGGTGGTCGGCGAGCCGATTCTCGCCTCGACCCTGGTGGGGCTGGTGCTGATCCTCGCCGGGCTCGGCCTCCAGCAGCTGCAGAAAAATCCGGGCGCCGAGCCGGCGTGAGAGAGGAGGGCGAGTTTGCCGCCAGGCCAGGGCTGTCGGAAGCAGCGGGACTGCGGTAATAGTGATGGGAGCGGCTCCCGTCATGATGAATCGGCCACCGGGGGCTGTGTTGACGGCGGTAATCCCTTCCCACAAGGCGAAGTCCAATGGTATCGGGAAGGCAGATGCTTGTGGGAGCGACTTCAGTCGCGATGAGTCAGGCACGAAACGAGCGTTGCCGGGATGGGTGTCCCGGCCATGAGCATCCTGATGAGCTTGTACATCCAGGCGGAGGCTCAGAGTGGCGCTGAACAGGGGAGGAAAATGGTTGGATGCGGCACCGGGATATCGTGCATTGCGCTCAGGACGCCGCTCCATGCCCGGGCATGCTTACCTTGTCACCACCTGCACCCATCAGCGGTCGTTTCTGATGGTGGACTGGCGGGCAGCGCGATTGGTCATTCGTGAAATGCAGCAACTGCATGAAGAAGCATGGCTGTGTTCGCAGAGTTTCGTCGTCATGCCGGATCACGTGCACTGGCTGTTCACCCTGGGCGATGTGCGCTCTCTGAGTCAGGTGGTCAGGCGATTCAAGGGGCGCTCTGCCCGGAGCATCAATCACTACCTGCAACGTCAGGGACCTGTCTGGGAGACTGGCTTTCATGATCGGCTGCTTCGTCGCGAGGAGGACCTGAAGACGGTGGCCCGCTATATCATTGCCAATCCCTTGCGGGCTGGTCTGGTCGAGACTGTGGGGCAATATCCTCACTGGGATGCAGTGTGGCTTTGATGGCTTTTCCTCGCGACTGAAGTCGCTCCCACAACGGCTTGTCCATGCTGCCCGACCTGATCGGTGGTCTTGTGGGAGGGGATTGATCCCCGACGGCGGTGGCCCCGTGGCGGGTTCCTCGCGACTGAAGTCGCTCCCACAACGGCTTGTCCATGCTGCCCGACCTGATCGGTGGTCTCGTGGGAGGGGATTGATCCCCGACGGCGGTGGCCCCGTGGCCGGTTCCTCGCGACTGAAGTCGTTCCCACACAAATCCCGGTTCTCCGGTGCAGGCATCCCCAACCTGTGGGAGGGGGTTATTCCCGACGGCGGTGCCCGGCGGTCGACCCGTCGCGACTGAAGTCGCTTGTATGTTGGAAATGACCCAACACGGGCAGTATGGAGAAGACTTGCCGGGGTGGAGGGAC